>DASXIH010000662.1:0-3447 GCA_036498125.1 Thermoanaerobaculia bacterium | reverse complement strand
TGATCGCCCCGACCTTTTGGCTGAGTTGCGTGTTCGCCTGAACAAGATCGGCGAGCATTATCCGCTTCCGATACCGAAAAATGGCGGAAGAAATATAGATCAAGATCGCAACAGCGAAGGTTCCCCAAGTGCGACGCCCAGCATCATGGCCCTCGACGCTGAACAACACACTAACGAAAGCCAGCACCACGTACGAGATGTCCGACACGACTTCTGCGAGATTCTCACGCAGCCAAGGTAGCGGTCGTGCTGTTTCGTCGTCGCTGTTGAGCAACCAATCGAACCACTCAGCCATATTTTTCGTTCGAAATAGGACACGTGATTATAAGCGTATCGACACACTTAGTGTATTCATGCGCAATCCGATACGGCCGGCAAAGCTTTCTTGCCCTTCGCGAATTGAGTGACAGGGGATAGTGCACAAAAATCGGGGCGGCTCGGAAGAGCCGCCCCGAGGAGCAGTTGGTCCAAGGGTCCCTCGCCCCCAGGACCGCGGTGGCGCACTTGAGGGGTACGCCGTTGGAAGTCCTAATCGCTCAAATTGCGAATCACCGTCGGAATATCGAGGTCATTGCCGAAATCGCTCGACGCCATCGGCCCGAATCCGCCGCTGCCGTCGCGCCCGAATCCCTTGCGAAAAAAGGGCGGATCGTAGATCTCACCCTCGGCTCCAATCTGCGGCGGAGCCGCCTGTTCTTCATGGTGCGCGGCGATCTGCTGCCCGCTCATGCTCGCAGCAGCCACACGCGGCGCCGCGGCCATGCTGCGCGATGATGACGTCATGGTCGCCGACAGCGACTCGCCGCGCGTGTTGAGCAGCCCCTTCGTCGCGGCGTCGAACCCGGTGGCGATGACCGTCACCTTGATCTCGTCGCGCATGTTGTTGTCGATGACCGTACCGAAGATGATGTTCGCCTCTTCGTCGGCCGCTTCCTGGATGATCGACGCCGCCTCGTGCACTTCGAACAGCGTCATGTCGCTGCTGCCGGTGACGTTGATCAACACGCCCTTGGCGCCCTCGATCGACGCCTCTTCGAGCAGCGGCGACGAGATCGCGCGCTGCGCCGCCTCGACCGCGCGGTGCTCGCCGGAGCTGACGCCCGTGCCCATGAGCGCCATCCCCATGCCGTGCATGATCGTCTTGACGTCGGCGAAGTCGAGGTTGATCTCGCCGGGGACGGTGATGAGATCCGAGATGCCCTGCACCGCCTGGCGCAGGATGTCGTCGGCCATCTTGAACGCGTCGCCGAGCGACGTGCCGCGCTCGACGAAGTTGAGCAGGCGCTCGTTCGGAATCGTGATGAGCGTGTCGACCGTGTCGCGCAGACTGCGGATGCCCTGTTCGGCCTGAACGCGGCGCCGCTTCCCTTCGAACGCGAACGGCTTCGTCACGACGGCGACCGTGAGCGCGCCGAGCTCCGCGGCAAGCGACGCGATGATCGGCGCCGCACCGGTGCCGGTACCGCCGCCCATCCCGGTCGTGATGAAGATCATGTCGGCGCCGTGCAGCGCCTCGAGGATGCGATCGGTGTCTTCGAGCGCCGCCTGCTTCCCGACCTCCGGGTTGGCGCCGGCGCCGAGGCCCTTCGTCAGCTTCCCGCCGATCTGCAGCTTCGTCGCCGCCAGCGAGGCACGCATCGCCTGGACGTCCGTGTTCGCGACCATGAACTCGACGCCCTTGATCCCTGCCTGAATCATCCGGTTGACGGCGTTACCACCACCCCCGCCCACCCCGATGACTTTGATCCTCGCGGTGAGCTGATCGTCTTCCATCATGACCGTCAGGTTGCCCGCTCCGGACTTTTCGTCAAATGTAATCATTTACCGTCTCCCGAAATTGTAACGACAATCAGTTCCATGTAAAGAGTTGCTTAAATGAATCGGCGACTTTCCCGAGGCCTTTGCGCGGACGGCGCCGCACTTTCGCCTCCGTCCGGAAGCCCCACAGCAGCAGACCGGCAGCGGCGGCCCACTCCGGACCGGCCACGGTGTCGGAGAGACCGCCGAGGCCGCGCGGCACGCCTCGACGGGCCGACTGATCGAAGATCTGCTCGGCCATCTCGACCACGCCGTCCATCTCGGCGCCGCCGCCGACGATGACGACGCCGCTGCGGATCTCCTTCTCCAGCCCCACCTTTTCGAGGTCGCGGTAGACGAGCTTCGCGATCTCCGCGGCGCGCGGCTCGATGATCCCGGTCAGCTCCTGCTTCGAGAGGATCTTCGGCGCACGGCCGCCGACGGTCGGCACTTCGATCGGATCGTCCTCGGTCACCAGCGACGCAAGCGCGCAGCCGTAGCGCTTCTTGATCCGCTCCGCGTCTTCCATCGGCGTCCGCAGCACGACGCTGATGTCGCTCGTGAAGTGGCCGGCGCCGACCGGCAGCACGTTCGTGTGCACGACGTTGCCTTCGAGGAAGACGGCGTAATCAGTCGTCCCGGCGCCGAGGTCCATGAGGAGGACGCCCATCTCGCGCTCGTCCTGGGTGAGCACCGCCTCGGCGGCCGCGAGCTGTTCGAGCACGAGCTCCTGCACCGCGATCCCCGCCTTGTTGACGGCGGTGAGGATGTTCTGGTCGTGCGTCCGCGCGCCGGTGACGATGTGGACGTTCGCTTCCAGGCGCGTCGCCGTCATCCCGAGCGGATCGTGGATGCCGTCCTGCCCGTCGACGACGAACTCGCGCGGGATCACGTGCAGCAGCTCGAGCTCGGCCGGCACGTTGATCGACTTCGACGCCTCGATGACGCGGTCGATGTCCTCGCGGCCGATCTCCTTGTGCTTTCCCATCACGGAGACCACGCCGCGCGAGTTGACCGAGCGGATGTGGTCGCCCGACACGCCGACGTACACCGACTCGATCTGCAGGCCGGCCATCACCTCGGCTTCGTCGACCGCCTTCTTCACCGCGTCGACCGCCTGATCGAGGTTGATGATGTTGCCGCGCCGCGTTCCCTTCATCGGCGAGGTGCCCTTGCCGATGATCTCGATCTGGTTGCGGTCGTTGATCTCGCCCACCAGCACGCAGACCTTCGACGTTCCGATGTCGAGCGCGACGATGTACTTCTCTTCCGTTCGGGGCATGGCGTCTCCTAGTTCGTGATCTGCGCGGGCGCACTGATCGGCAGCGCCGCCGCGGCGGTCGTATACGGGTGAACGGGCTTGATGACGATGCGGCCGGTGAAGCGAAGGTCGGCGTATTCGATCTGAGACCGCCCGAGCTTCTCCGACTGCGCGATGGCGTAGAGGTCGCGGAACTTGGACGAAACGTCGTCCGCGTTGGCGTAGACGGTGGTGGCGAGGTCGCGGTCGAAGATCGCGAAGCCGCGCGGGGCGATCGGATGCACTTCGCCGATCCGCGAGTAGACGATCGGATCCTTCACACGGAGGTCGTCGATGAATTGCACGGCGCGGACGAGATCCGGGCCGGACGCGTCGCGCACGATCGGAAG
>DASXIH010000661.1:0-1637 GCA_036498125.1 Thermoanaerobaculia bacterium | reverse complement strand
CGGTCGTGCCGACATAGCCGATCACCTCGCCCTGCCGGATCGCGTCTCCTTCGCGGATCGACGCGTAGCGATCGAGGTGAGCGTAGTAGTAGACGCGGCGCTGCAGCTGGTCGAATTCGTAGATCGTCAGCCCTCCCGCGCGCGAGACGAACAGCTTCCGAACCGTCCCGTCGACCGCAGCCAGCACCGGGGTGCCACGCGGCGCGAGGATGTCGATCGCATCGTGACGGCGTCCGCCGCTCCGCGCCTGGGTGAAAGTGTCGCGCAGCTCCGTCGCGGCGACACCCTGAACCGGGATCAACAGCGTAGGACGGGCTTCAGCCCGTCCAATCTCCGTCCGTGCGATCGCGACGGGAGGGGCTGAAGCCCGTCCTGCGTTCGAGTTCATGGCGAAGACCAGGAGCGCACCGAGGCACCAACCGGCCGCGAGCGTAACAAACGTTTTCACACCGTCGATAATGGTCGCAGCGTGCCTGAACTTCCCGATGTCACCATCTATATCGAGGCGATCGAGAAGCGTCTAGCCGGACACATCCTCAACAAAGTCCGGCTCGCCAACCCATTCGTTCTCCGCACCGTCGAGCCGGGAACGCGCGACGTCGCGGGAAAACGGGTGACGAACATCCGCCGCGTCGGTAAGCGAATCGTCCTCGCCCTCGAAGACGATCTGTTCATCGTCATCCATCTGATGATCGCCGGCCGCTTCCGCTGGCTCCCGCCCAACGCTAAAATCCCGGGAAAGCTCGGTCTCGCCGCATTCGACTTCGACGACGGAACGCTGCTCCTCACCGAGGCGGGATCGAAGCGGCGCGCGTCGATCCATATCGTCCGTGGGTGGGACGCAGTACGCGAGCACGATGCGGGCGGTATCGAGCCGCTCGAGATCACGCGCGATCAGTTCCAGGCGGCGCTCACCCGCGAACGGCACACGCTCAAGCGGACGCTCACCGATCCGCACGTCTTCGCCGGGATCGGCAACGCCTACTCCGACGAGATCCTCCACCGCGCCCGCCTCTCGCCGGTGCAGATGACGACGAATCTCGATGACGAGGAGATCACGCGTCTCTACGATGCAACGCAGTCGACGCTTCGCGACTGGATCGAGCGGCTGCGCAACGAGACCGGCGACAAGTTCCCCGAGAAGGTGACGGCGTTTCGCCCCGAGATGGCCGTGCACGGCCGTTACGGCAAGCCCTGCCCCGACTGCGGCACCGCCGTGCAGCACATCGTCTACGCCGAAAACGAGACGAATTACTGCGCCCGCTGCCAGACCGGCGGCAAGCTCCTCGCCGACCGCTCCCTCTCACGCCTGCTGCACGACGACTGGCCGAAGTCGATTGACGATCTCTAGTACTCTTCAGGACGAGTGAAGGGTCGTCCGGTTCTTCTCGCCGTTTTCTTCGCCTCCGGCATCAGCGCGCTCCTCTATCAGATCGTCTGGCTGAAGTACCTCGGGCTGATCTTCGGCAACACGGTCTATGCCGCCGCGACCCTGATTGCGATCTTCCTCGGCGGCCTCGGCATCGGCGCGTTCGTCTTCAGCCGCGCGTTCCGCTCGCGCCCGGCGCTGCTCGTGTACGCGGGAACTGAGGCGCTCATCGGCGTCATCGGAGCCTTCTCGCCGAATGGGTTCGAGC
>DASXIH010000660.1:0-8487 GCA_036498125.1 Thermoanaerobaculia bacterium | reverse complement strand
GGCGGCGACGAGCGCGGTTGCGGCGACGATGCCTGTCGCGACGCCGGCCAGCAGCCGCCACTCGCGCGCGATCACGGCCAGCGCGATCACGGCGGCCAGGAACGCCAGACCGATGTTCTGCTTGATGAACAACGGCACGACCGCCGCGACGCCGATCCAGAAGCGCCGCGCGGAACGTTGCCACGCGAAGACGATGGCGAGGATCGCAAGGCAACAATCGGGGTCATAGAACGGGTGCGGAAAAATGCAATAGATTCCGAGGGGGACGACCGGGAGCGTCAGGATCAGGGCGCGCGTACGATCGGCGACGGCCCGCACGATTCCGAACGTCAGGGCGGTCGCGGCGCCCCCGGCGATCACCGCATACGCCACGTGATGCCAGAGCGCCCGGCCGAAGAGCTTGATGATCAGCGCCTGTAGGACGAATGTCAGCGGCGCGTATGGAAAAGGGAAGTCGCGATACGGGACGTCGCCCATCGCAATCCGCGTCGCGTTCTCGAGGACATAGCTGAGGTCCCACAGCACCGTGAGGCGCGCGTTCTGCAGGGCCACGACGGCGCACGTAGCGACACCGATCGCGAGCCCGACCGCCAGGTCGGCGCGTGTCAATTCTAGGTCGCAATTGTGTTGATGCACTGGTACGATTGACCTCACCAGCCCGGCAATGTTCGAGACCGTCGCCCCCGAAGCGTTCGTGAAGCGCAGTCATCGCGTCTTTTACCAGACGCTGCCGGTGTCTCTCACGATTCATGCGCTTGTGATCGGCGCCATTGCCTTCGCGTTACTCAGCCAGCTCGACTTCCCCATCGAGTCACCGAAGCAGGTTCGCGCCTACGCGCTCGTCGAGCTTCCGCCGCCTCCGCCACCACCGCCGCCCCCTGCGCCGAAGCCGGTGTTGCAGCCGCAACAGGTCCCGCAGAAACTGATCGACCAGGCGAAGCTCCTCGCGCCGAACGTCATCCCCGACAAGATCCCCGACGTCAAAGACACGCCGCCGATCGTGCCGATCCCGCTGCCGCCCGACGCGTTCAAGAACCTCACCGCGAGCAGCGTCGGCATCGACGTCGGCATGACCGGCGGCATCGAGGGGGGCACCGGCACGCCGCCTCCGCCTCCTCCACCTCCGCCGCCTCCTCCCGACGGACGGCTGCACGTCAAGCGCGGCGACCAGGTGCCGAACAAGGCGCTCCGCCAGGAGTACCCGAACTATCCGGAAGAAGGACGAACCCGCGGATACGAGGACAACGTCGTCGTCCGCTACGTGATCGGAAAAGACGGCAAGGTCAAAGACATCACCGTCATCGACCCTCCCTACCGGCAGATGTTCGCCGACAGCGTGATCCACACCCTCCGGGGCTGGAAGTTCACGCCGTACATCAACGCGAACGGCGAGCCGGAGGAAGTCGTGCACGAGGTCCAGTTCAACTTCCAGCTCCACTGAGGTCGTTTGCATCCGGCGTAACCCTTGCTCAAAGGGTCTTCATGCTCGAGATGCCGGTGATCGGCCTCGAATCGGAATTCAGAGTCTTCGTCGATGACGCCGAGGTTGCGCCTGAAGAGTATTGGCGCACGCCGCGCGCGTTCATCACGGCGCCGACGCTGCAGCGAACGACGAAGTCCGTCCAGTTGCCGACCGGCGGCGCGCTCTACTTCGACGGCGGCGTGCTCGAAGTCGTGACGCCGGTCATCGAGCTCGCACCGCAGTGCACGGCCCGCGTCGTCCGCAGCCTCTGGGAACAGATCGGATTCGTACGCGAGCAACTCGACGCATGGGAGCAAAAGAGCGGCACCCGCGTCCGGCTGCAGGCATTCAGTTGCCATACGAACATCTCATTCGAGCTTTCGCGGGAAGAGCGGCACCGCAACCGGACCATCCAGAAACTCGCCGTCCTACTCGCGCGCCTTCTTCCGGTGCCGGTCATCGTCACCGGCGAGAACCGGCGATCGACCGGGATTGGCGTCCGGCCGCGCCGCGACCGCGTCGAGATCACGCTCGACTTCACGCCGGAGCCGGGCCTCATGGCGACGACCGTGGCGCTGATCGTCGGCGTCGTGCGCGACGTCATCGAGTGGCCGTCGTACCTCGTCTCCGAGATCGACCAGCGCGGAATCCCGCTCATCGCCGCCGTCGAGCCGGGACGCCATCCATCGCGCAACGGATGGGTGACGCGCGATTTTCACTTTCCGCAGAACCCCTTCACCGCCGACATCGACGCGGCGGAGTGGGAAATGACCGACGGCCGCAAGCTGTCACTGCGCCAGGCCGCTCTCGAGATCACGCGGCACTTCCGCCCGGGCATCGAGCGCTACGCCGATCCGGAGAGCGTCCGCCGGCTCTTCTCTCTCCTCGAGGGAAGCGCCATGTCGCTGCTCGACCTCGACGATCGGCCTGCGGCCTACGAGGACGTCGACTCGGAGGCGCCGCTCGAGCCGCCGTGGCGCGACGAAGCGGCCGACCGCCGCGCCCGCACCCGCAAATACCCGGAGCGGCGGGCTCCCTCGTCCGCCCCGTCGTCAGAACAGCGCCCCCTCACCCGCTCGGCCTACGAGCGCGTTTTCCTCCACCTCGGCGCGCGGAAGTCCTTCCGGCTCGCCGGTGAAGAGCTAACGCCTGTGGCCGTCAAAGGGTGGTACCACGCCGTGCTTCGGGCGCCGAACGGCGAAGAACGGGTGCTCTCCATCGATCAACTGCTCGCTAGCCGGGTTTCTGTTTGACCCGCGTGATCAGTTGTTGCCCCGCCGCAGACGCTCATAGGAATCATCGCTGACCCAGGTGACAACGTCGCCTTTTGGACGTATCCTTTCTTTTCAACAGCTTAACCAAAAATTCACCAATGGCACCTCGGTTGCTCTTGTCCGCGTCCATCAACTTGTCGTTCCACCGCAACAACAACAAAAAAGGTAGGAGAGGAAGCCCCTGATGACGAAAAAGGTCCTGGTGATTCTTGCAGTGATGGCCGTTGCATTCGGCGCATACGCCGCCGACAACAACGAGCTCAACGACGGTCACTCCAACCACAAGTTCCTGGCTAACGGATTCCAGAAGGCGAGCGGCCAGGCTCGGCCAGGCTCGAATCTGAGCGACCACGGTGGACCGGTCATGACCGCGCCCAAAGTCGTCTGCATTTTCTGGGGCTTCGGCGCCGGAAACTCCTACACGGCGGCGATGCAGAGCTTCCGCACCACCGGCATGTACAACTACAACCGCATGCTCAGCCAGTATCGCAGCGCCGCCCTCAACGCGGCGACCGACATGGGCGGTGCCGCGAACGACAAGTTCGACAGCTCCACGCCCCCGACTAACGTCACCGACGCCCTCGTTCAGTCCGAAGTGAAGAAGTACTTCAGCGGCGCGGAAGACACCAACACGATCTACCAGGTCTTCATCCCGTCGACCTCCTACTCCTCCGACGGCAGCAGCACCTCCTGCGGCGGACCGAGCCTCGCCTACTGCGCGTATCACGGTCACTTCACCGACGGCTCCCGCGACGTGAAGTACTCCATCGAGCCGTACCCGGGCTGCTCCGGCTGCCAGACCTCCGGCTTCAACATCAACCAGAACGCCAACCACTTCGCGATCCACGAATCGCGCGAAGCGGAGAGCGATCCGGACCTCAACGCCTGGTATGACCGCAGCGGCAACGAAGCGGACGACAAGTGCGCCTGGAGCCCGACGCCGTTCATCGACAACGCCACCGGTTTCGCCTATCAGTACGAGTGGTCGAATTCGGCCGGCGGCTGCGTCAAGCAGTAAGCCAGACCCCGACTCAGAAACGAAAAAGCCCCGCGCAAGCGGGGCTTTTCATTGTGTGTCATTTCATTGCGGAGGCGGCGGGGTCCACCGGTTCCAGTTCTCCGTGATGTCGAAGAAGAACTTGTAGTGGTCCCCCTTCGGCGTCTCGACTTCCACGACGTTGTAGCGCCGCTGCCCCGCCATCCCGGTCCCGCCGCCCGTGCGCCGGAACTTCCCGATCCTGTCGAAGATCCAGTCGTTCGTGAAGTTCCACCCGCCGTTCGCCGCGTCGGCCGGCACCGTGACCGCCGTCTCGATCGAGTCGCCTGCGTGGTCCACCAGGGCGGCGGCAGGCGTTGTCGGCGGCGGTACCGGCACCGCTGCGGGTGCTGGCGTTGCCGGCTTGGTTGCACATCCCGCGACGACCGCCGCGGCAGCGATTGTGACCATCCATTTTTTCGTATCCATGGCGCGACAGAGTATCCTCCGGCGCCATGACAGCGATCAACAGCGAGACGCTCGGCGCTCTCTACCCGGACCACATCCGCACCGTTCGCGAGCGTACCGACCGGGCGCTCAGCGAGGCCGGATTCGACGCGATCGTCATCGCGGCCGGCGATCTCCGCATCCAGTTCCTCGACGACGCGCCGTATCCGTTCAAAGTGAACCCGCACTTCAAGTGGTGGGTGCCGATCGTCGACAACCCGAACTGCTTCGTCGTCTACGCGCCGGGCAAGAAGCCGTCGCTCGTCTACTACCAGCCGGTCGATTACTGGTACAAACCCGCGGGCACCCCGCAGGGCTTCTGGGTCGATCAGTTCGACATCAGAGTCATCGCCGACGCCGCGGACGCCAAACAGCACTTCCCCGCCGGCCGCGTCGCCGTGATCGCCGAGCAGGACGGCTTCATCGAGGGCGCCGTCATGAACCCCCAGCCGCTCATGCTCCGCCTCCACTACGAGCGCTCGTGGAAGACCGACTACGAGATCGAGTGCATCCGCCAGGCGAACGTGCGCGGCGCACGCGGGCACGCCGCCGCCGAGAAGGCGTTCCGGACCGGCGAGTCGGAGTACGAGATCCATCTCACCTACCTCCGCGCCTCCGACCAGACGGAAGAAGAGATCCCTTACTCGAACATCATCGCGCTCAACGAGAACGCCTCGGTGCTGCACTACACGCAGCACGAGCGCGAGCGCATCGACATCACGCGCCGCCATTCGTTTCTCATCGACGCCGGCGCCGCCGTCAATGGCTACGCCTCCGACATCACGCGCACCTATTCGCGCGAGAAGGACGAGTTCGCGCAGCTGATCGCCGCGATGGACGACATGCAGCAGGCGCTCGTCGCGCAGATCGCACCCGGCGTGAACTACCCCGACATCCACATGGCCGCGCACCGCGGCGTCGCCGACATCGTCGTCCGCTTCGACTTCGTGCGCGGCCTCGATGCAGGCGCCGTCGTCGAGAAGCGGATCAGCAGCACGTTCCTCCCCCACGGCGTCGGCCACTTCCTCGGCCTCCAGGTGCACGACGTCGCCGGCTTCGCCGCCAACGCACACGGCGCCACGCTCGCCAAACCCGAGGGGCATCCGTACCTCCGGCTGACGCGGAAAGTGGAGCCGCGCATGGTCTTCACCATCGAGCCGGGGCTCTACTTCATCGAGTCGCTGCTGGCGGAGCTGCAGAAGAGCGAGAACGCAAAGTACGTCAACTGGCAGAAAGTCGACGTCTTCCGCAAATTCGGCGGCATCCGGATCGAGGACGACGTCGTCGTCACCGAGACCGGCCGCGACAACCTGACCCGGACCGCGTTCGCCGAGTTGTAAGAACTTCCGCCTTCGCCGAAGACTGAAACGCCGGATGCTTCCGGATCAGCTCCAGCGACCGCCGGAGCAGTGTCGCGTTTTCCGGCTTGTTCAGCCACGTCGAGCGCCCCGAGGGATGCGGCAGCACGACCACGTCGAACTTGCGGCCCGCACGTTCTGCGCGGTGCAAACGCCCCACTGTCGTCGCGAGGCTGTGTAGGGGCCGGCTCTTTGCCGGCCCTCGGTGCGGCTGAGAGCCGCACCCTACAGACAACATGACAGAAGCCGCGAGCGTCCCCACCGCGATGACAAGATCCGGGCCGAGGATCGCGATCTCGCGGTCGAGGTGCTCGCCGCAGCGTGCAATCTCCTCGGCGTCCGGCACGCGATCGCCGCCCGCCTTCGCGTCCTTGCCCGGAAAACAGCGGATCACGGCCGCGATATAGATGCGCTCGCGGAACTCCTCCTCCGGCACTCCGAGCGAATCCGCGAACCAGCCGAACAGCCGCTTCCCGGCCGTATACGCGAACGGCTTCTCGTGCTTCGCCTCGTGCGGACCGGGCGCCTGGCCGACGAGCATCACGCGCGTATCGCGCACCGCTCCGGTGATCGGCAGGCCCGCCACGTTCGGACAGGCGTGGCAGGCGTAGAGAAGCTCGAGATGGCGTGCGAACGCGTCGCGGGCTGCTACCATGGCGGCCGGTGAAACGCCTCCTCGCCCTCCTCCTCTTCCTCCCGGTCAGCGCCTTCGCCTGGACCCGTGCGTCCGACGAGCGGATCGCGGAGAAGAGCGCCACGCTCGCGCCTCCCGACCTCCGGATCGTGCTGACGCACTACGCACCGTCGTACAAGACCGGCATCGCGCGCGCGCAGAGCGAGGAGGGAACCGAGGCCCACCACTACTTCGTCCTCTCCCGCAGCGGAAAACTGCGCGAGCGCATCCAGGCCGAGACCACCAAGACCATCTCCATGCTCCGCAAGCGCGAGTCGATGGCGCAGGTCGTCGAGCACCTTGGCATCCTCGCCCACCTCGTCGCCGACGCGAACAACCCCTTCCACGTCGGACACGAGAACCCGAGGTTGACCCGTCGCACGACGACTTCGAGCAGTACTTCGAGCGCCGCATGGCGAAGTTCCCCACCGTCTTCTACGGCCTCGACGACCAGCCGAACGTCTCGACCATCGTCGACCGCGCCGTCAACCGCACCCAGCACTTCTACCCGCTGATGGCCAGCGAGTACCTGTCGGACGACGGCGAGCAGCGGACATCAGCCGACTTCGACGATCACTCCACCGCCTTCGGCGTCGCCTCCGTCTGCTACTCCCACGCCGTCACCGATCTCGTGAACCTCTACTACTACATCTGGAGGGAAGCCGGCGGCGACGTGCGCTCCGCATCCGTCATGCACGGCAGCAACCTGATACTGAATGCCACACCGTCGAATTGAACGCGCCATCCTCTCCGTCTCCGACAAAACCGGCATCATCGAGCTCGCACAAGTCCTCGCCGCGCACGACGTCGAGATCCTCTCAACCGGCGGCACGGCGAAGCATCTCTCCGACGCCGGCATCCCGGTCACGTCGATCGCGCAGTGGTCCGGCGCTCCCGAGATCCTCGGCGGCCGCGTCAAGACGCTGACGCCGAAAGTCTTCGGCGCCATCCTCCACGATCGAAGCAAAGCGGACCATGTCGCCGACGTCGAGCGCCTCGCCATCCCGCCGATCGACCTCGTCGTCGTGAATCTCTACCCCTTCGAATCGACCATCGCGAAGGAAGGCGTGACGGTCGACGAGGCGATCGAACAGATCGACATCGGCGGCCCGTCGATGCTCCGCGCCGCGGCGAAGAACCACAAATACGTCCTCCCCCTCTGCGACCCGTCGCTCTACCGCGACTTCATCGAAGAATTCGAGCGCGGCGAGATCACCGACGCCTTTCGACTCCGCGCCACCATCGCCGTCTTCGAGAAAACCAGCGCCTACGACGCCACGATCGCAACCTTCCTCTCCTCTCCCTCTCCCTCCGGGAGAGGGTGGCGCGAAGCGCCGGGTGAGGGGCTAGAACTCGCCCTAACTAAGTTCCAGGACTTGAGATACGGCGAAAACCCCCAGCAAACCGCGTCGTTCTACGTCCGCAAACGCGCCAAACCGTTCGAACAGCTCCACGGCAAAGAACTGTCGTACAACAACCTCCTCGACCTCGACTCCGCCATCCGCATCGCCAACGCCTTCCGCGAGCCGGCCATCGCGATCATCAAGCACACCAACCCGTGCGGCGTCGCGCGCCACGACACCCTCGACGACGCCCTCCGCGCCGCACTCGAATCGGATCCCGTCTCCGCGTTCGGCGGCATCATCGGCGCCAACCGCGAGTTCGACGCCCCCTCGGCCACACGGATCGCCGACATGTTCCTCGAAGTGATCGTCGCGCCGTCGTTCAGCGAAGAAGCGCGCTCGATCCTCAGCAAGAAGAAGAACCTCCGCCTCGTCACGACCACCGCCTCCCTCCCTGAGCTCGAGTTCCGCAGCGCGGCGGGAGGCATCCTCGCGCAGCAGCCGGACCGGATCAGCGACATCAACGGGTGGAGAGTCGTCACCGAACGCCAGCCGTCGCAGGAAGAGATGAACGGCCTCGAGTTCGCGTGGATCGTCTGTGCCCACGTAAAGTCGAACGCCATCGTGCTGACGAACGAGTCGCAGTCGGTCGGCATCGGCGCCGGTCAGATGAGCCGCGTCGACGCCGCGAAAGTCGCGATCATGAAATCGATCCTCCCCGCCGCCGGCACCTTCGCCGCGTCGGACGCCTTCTTCCCCTTCCGCGACGGCCTCGACATCCTCGCCGACGCCGGCGTCCGCGCCGTCATCCAACCCGGCGGCTCCGTCCGCGACGCCGAAGTCATCGCCGCCGCCAACGAGCGCGGCGTCACGATGGTCTTCACCGGCGAACGC
>DASXIH010000659.1:0-5820 GCA_036498125.1 Thermoanaerobaculia bacterium | reverse complement strand
GATGGGTTGGAACTACACTCCTTCGTGATTACCCCTCGCCCCGCGTCTGCGGGGAGAGGGTGGCCGAAGGCCGGGTGAGGGGCGTTATCGCAGCCGGATCGTTTGCGCGATGTAGTTCCCATCGACGTCGCGGAAGGCTTTCACGACGACGTTGTCGTTTACCTTCAAACGCGCCGCGGTCGTGTAGCCGCTGGTCCGGCCACGGACAGCGAAATCCTCGAGGACGTTGAGGCGGATGACGCGGCCGGTGTTGTCGCGCAGGACGAGCTGCGGCGAGCTCGCCAGCGTGTCGGTCACGGTGCCGTAGATGGTGACGGCGGCGAACTCTGGTGCGGCGGCCGGCGAGGTGGCGACGACTTCTTCGGTTGCTCCTGACGGCGCGCTCTCGTCGACCCAGCGGACGACGTTCGCGATGAAGAGGTCGGTTCCGGTGGCGCTGTAGCGTCCGTTCACTTCGATGCGGTCGCCCTGGCGGAAGTCGCCGGCACGGACGCGGCGGCCGGTGGCGTCGCTCGCGGTCGCGACGTCGACGCGGATCGACTGGCGGCCGGTGTCGATGGTGACCATGTCGAGCGAACGGTCGGCTGACGCGACGCGTCCCGCAACCGAGTTCGTCTTCGGGACGTTCGCCCCTTCCTGGACGCTGCTCGTCACTTCGATCGAATTGGCGCGCAGCTCGTCGCCGGAGGTGGCGCTGGTCGAAGGATCGGGGTTCACGCGGATGCGGTCGCCGACTTCGAGATTCGAAATGCGATAGGCGACTCCCTTGTAGGTCACCGGCGTCGCCGACGAGACGCGCACGTTCATCACTTCACGGCGGTCGGTGACGATGACGAGCCGGCCGTCGTTCGGGTTGACGTCCTGGATGACGCCTTCGAGCGGCGAGACCCGGGCGGTCTGCGCGGTGGTCGTCGCAGTCGGGGTGCTGACGGACGTCGGCGGACGGGTGGTGCCGACGCCGGTCTGCGGCGCAGGAGTGGGGCGGCCGAGGAGCGTGATGACGTCGGCGCGGACGGTGTAGTTCGCCTGGCCGGAGCCGCGGATCTCGATCCGGTCGCCGGCGCGGACGTTGGCGAGGCCCTGCGAGCCGGTGAAGATCTCCGGCTGGCCGTTGATGACGCCGCCGAAGCCGTGGTACTGGGTCGAGACGGAATCGCTCAGGATGGTGGTGCGCGGGCTGTGGTCGTCGGGGTCGACCTGGATCTGACCGCGCGCTTCGTCGACGTCGGCAACAGTGCCGACCATGCTGCCGCGCCCGCCCTCTGAAATGTACTGAGCCCAGACGGGGAAGGCGCAAATGAGAGCCAAAGCGAGGAACGCCGGGAACCGCGCGTTTCGAGTCATCGGGAGACCTCCTGCTACTGGTCAGACGAGCAAAGGGTGGGCCGCGTTACTGACCAGTTTCCCCGCAACGTAGGCTTGCCGCACCGCGCGGTCGTCGCCAACAAAAATAAACCCCGCCAACAGGTCTTCGATCGACTGGGCGTGGGCGGTGCGGAGCTCGAGGAGCGGGGTGGCGGCGAGGTCGAGGACGAGGAAGTCGGCGGACTTGCCGGGTTCGAGACTTCCTGTTTCGGTATCGAGCGAGAGCGCGCGGGCGCCGCCGAGGGTGGCGAGATACCAGAGCTGGAAGGGGGTGAGCGAGACGCTCTGGACCTGCTGGACCTTGTACGCGTCGGCCATCGCGGTGAAGAGCGACGGAGTCGTCCCGGCGCCGATATCGCTGCCGAGGCCGACCACGACGCCGGCCTTCATCGTGTGATGCAGCTTGAACAGGCCGCTGCCGAGGAAGAGGTTCGAGTTCGGGCAGTGCGCGATGCGCGTGCCGCGCGTCGCGAGGAGGTCGAGCTCTTCGTCGCTCAAATAGACGCCGTGCGCGAGGACCGTACGCTCGTCGAGCAGGCCGTAGCGATCGTAGACGTCGGCGTACTCCGCTTCGGGGAAGAGCTCCTGCACCCAGCGCACTTCGCGGACGTTCTCGCTGATGTGCGTGTGGACCCATGCGTCGGGGAACTCTTTCTTCAGCTCACCGGCAACGCGGAGCAGCTCCGGCGTCGACGTCGGAGCGAAGCGCGGCGTGATGGCGTAACGCAGCAGTCCGCGCTTGTGCCACTTCTGCAGCAGCGCGCGGCTTTCGTCGTACGACTGCTGCGGCGACCGGTCGAGCAGCGAGTCGGGCGCGTTGCGGTCCATCATCGTCTTGCCGATGATTCCGCGGAATCCGCGGCGCTCCGCTTCGGCGAAGAAGATGTCGGTGGCGGCGGGATGGATGGTCGAGAAGATCAGCGCCGTGAGGGTGCCGTTGCGCAGGAGCTCGTCGAAGAGCGCTTTCGCGACTTTCTCCGCATGCTGCACGTCGGCGAATTGCGCCTCGGTCGGGAAGGTGTAGCGGTTCAGCCACTCGAGCAGATCGCCGCCGTACGAGCCGATCATCTCGAGCTGCGGCGCGTGGAGGTGCGTGTCGACGAAGCCTGGGGAGATGAGCGCGCCGGCGCCGAGGTCGATCGTTTCGGCGTCATGCGGCGCGTCGGAAGCGTCGCCGACGGAGACGATGCGGCCAGCGTCGTCGACAGCGACGTAGCCGTGCTCCCAGCTGCGATAGGTCGAGGCCGCGTCCACGCTTGCGAACGGATCCGAGACCGGCGTGAATACGCGCGCGCGGTAGACCTTCACGATTTCACACGCCGCTCGGAATCTCTTCTTCGGCTTGCGCGCCGGTTTGCGCGAGCTTTTCGAGAATGATCGCTGGTACCTTCGCGGTGACGGCGGCGGGAGGCTCGGTCTCGAGCGACTCGCTGAGCGAGAGTGACGCCTGCTCCAGCGAGTCGATGAACGACTGGCCCCCCGGAATGACCATCTGCGCGGTGTTCTTGCGCGCCCGCTCCTCGGCATCGCGGAACTCTTTGTTGAACACCAGGAGCGTCGGCGCGAGCTTCTCGTACAGCTGCGCGGTGGCGCGGACGTCGTCGAGGCAGTAGTCGGCGATCTCGCGGTGCCGGCCGGCGAGGTACTTGGTCTCGACGGAGCGGCCGTCCATCCCTTCGCCTTTCGACGTCTCGACGCCGAACGTCTTGCACGCGAGGTCGAGGTTGAATTTGAACTGGCGGCTGTTCGTCGTCCCGAAGAAGTTGAGCACCTCGCGGAGGTCGCAGTTCGGGTGGAAGCCGTAGCGGTAGCCGACCAGGTCGCGCTTCGGGGTGACGCCATGGATCGCGGAGCGGATCATCAGGAAGGGGCCGTCGAACTGGCGGCCGTTGAAGCTGATGAAGCGCGAGTCGTTCTCGAAGAACGACCAGAACCGTTCGAGGATCTGTTTCTCGGTGCCGGAGATGTAGGTCCGCGCTCCGGCGCGCTCGTGGACGATCTCGGTCTGCCCCGGCACCTCGTAGAGGGCGCAGGAACGGCCGTCGTCGATGTTGATCACGCCGATCGCGACGATTTTTCCCCGGAAAGGCGAAAGGCCTCCCGCGCGGCGCGTCTCTTCGGAGTCGCCGTCGCTGAGGCCTTTGATCAGGTACTCACGGACGTACGGATCGATCTCTTCCCACGGGAAACCGACCGTTTCGATGTCGATGACGAGCTTTTTCATGCGTTACGCGTTACGCGTGATGCGTTACGGACATCGTAACGCGTAACGTTTAACGCTTCACGCCGTCACCGCACTCCCGGTCTTGAGTTTCTCGACGAGCTCTTTGACTGCGGCCGCCGATTTGTCGAGTCCGGTCTTCTCCTCGGGGGTCAGCTCGATCTCGATGATCTTCTCGATGCCGTTACGGCCGAGCTTCACCGGGACGCCGACGAAGAGGTCGTTGTAGCCGTACTCGCCCTGCAGGTACGCGGCGCAGGGGAGGATCTTGCGCTTGTCTTTGACGATCGCCTCGACCATCTCGACCGCCGCAGCGCCTGGGGCGTACCACGCCGAGGTCTTGAGGAGGTTGACGATTTCGGCGCCGCCGTTGCGCGTGCGGTCGACGATCGCGTCGATGCGCTCTTTCGAGATCAGCTCGGTGATCGGGATGCCGGCCACGGTGGAGTAGCGCGGCAGCGGGACCATGGTGTCGCCGTGCCCGCCGAGAACGAAGGCGTGCGTGTTCTCGACGGAGACGTTCAGCTCCATCGAGATGAAGCAGCGCATGCGCGCGGAGTCGAGGACGCCGGCCATGCCGATGACCCGCTCGCGCGGGAAGCCGGAGGCGCGGCGCGCCACTTCGCACATGGCGTCGAGGGGGTTCGAGACGATGACGAGGATGGTGTCCGGCGACCGCTTCACGATCTCGGAGGTGACGCCGGCGACGATCTCTTCGTTCTTCCAGAGGAGGTCGTCGCGGCTCATGCCCGGCTTGCGCGGCAGGCCGGCAGTGATCACGACGATGTCGGAGCCTTCCGTCCCGTCGTAGGTGTTGGTTCCGGTGAGGAGCGCGTCATACTTTTCGACCGGCGCGGTCTCGTTCATGTCGAGCGATTTGCCCTGCGGCACCCCCTCGACGATGTCAACGAGCACGACGTCGGCAAGTTCCTTGAGTGCGATGCCCTGCGCTACTGTTGCTCCGACGTTCCCGGCGCCGACAACTGTGACTTTGGTTTTCATGATTTCACCTTAGGTTGCGAGGTTGCGGATTACGAGGTTTCGAAACTCCGAAACCGAGTAACCTCGTCACCCGATTCTATCGCGCATGTTTCATCGGTTCACGCTGACAGCAAACACGATCGGTTCCACCACCAAAAAGGGGGAGAAGGAGCGGGCTCTGGCGGAGTATCTCGCCTCGCTCGATGATGCCTCCCTCGAACGGGCGGTGGTCTTTTTCTCCGGATCGCCCTTTCCGCGGCGCGAGCAGCGGGTGACGGGCGTCGGCGGGGCGACGATCGGCGAGGCGGTGGCCGCGGCGACCGGACGGTCGGTTGACGAGGTGTGGGAGCCTTGGCCGAAGTACGCGGACGCGGGCGACACGATCGCGGAGTCGTTCGCGGTGGACGACTCGAAGGACGTCTCGCTGCCGGAGGTGGGGGAGTTCTTCGACCGGCTGTCGTCGACGCCGGGCGCCACGGCGAAGAAGGACATCCTGGTCGAGCTGTTCCGGAAGGTCGACCGCGAAGGGGCGCGGTACGTCGTGAAGATCCTGACGCGCGAGCTGCGGATCGGGCTCGTGGAAGGGCTGGTGGAGTCGTCGGTCGCGAAGGCGTTCGGGCGGCCGCTCGACGCGGTACGGCGCGCGAACATGTTCACCGGCGACATCGGCGCGGCGGCGCTCCTCGCGAAGGGCGACGCGCTCGACTCGGCGAAGATGACGCTGTTCCATCCGTTCGCGTTCATGCTGGCGCAGCCGGAGGAGGTGCCGGAGGACATCTTCGCGGAGCTCGGCGCCGGGGCGTTCGCGGACGACAAGTACGACGGAATTCGGGCGCAGATTCATCGGGATTCCGCGCAGGTGCGCATTTACTCGCGCACGCTCGACGACGTGACGCACCGGTTCCCGGAGCTGGAGGCGGCGGCGCGTTCGCTTCCGAATGACGTGATCCTCGACGGCGAGATCGTCGCGTTCTCGGATCGCATTCTGCCGTTCGCGATCATCCAGACGCGGCTCGGGCGGCGGAAGGTCAGCGAGAAGCTGCTCCGTGAAGCGCCGGTGGTCTTCTTCGCGTTCGACCTGTTGTATCTCGATGGTGAGGCGCTGTTCGAGATGCCGTTACGCGATCGCGATGCGCGTTTGCGATCAGTTGTTCACGGATCGGCTCTGCGCGTCTCCGATCGCGTCGTCATTACTGACGCCTCGCAGATCGACCCCGCGTTCGACGCAGCACGCGCCCGCGCGAACGAAGGGC
>DASXIH010000658.1:0-4372 GCA_036498125.1 Thermoanaerobaculia bacterium | reverse complement strand
ATCGCCGAAAGCGCCGCGCAGGAGATGCCGTTCGAGACGGCGCCCACCGAGGCGTTCAGCAGCGAGACGCGCGCCTTCACGAAGATGTCGTTCGAAGACCTCCAGCAGATGGCGGAGCCGCAGCCCACCCCCATTCACGATCCCGAGCCCGTCCATCCGGAGCCGATCCCCTCCTCAGAGCCGGAACCGCTGGCATTCGGCGGCGAGACGCGGGCGTTCCCGCGCATGTCATTCGAGGACCTCGAGAAGATGACGGAGCAGCCCGCTCCGGCGCCTCCTCCACCCGCGCCTGCACCATCCGAGTCGCTGCCGTGGGAAGAGCAGACGCCGGCATTCGGCGGCGAGACGCGCGCGTTCCCGAGCTTCTCGCTTGATGAACTGAAGGGTGAAACGCCGGCGCCTGCTCCCGAGCCGGAACCGGAATCGCCGTTCGGCGAAGAAATGCCTGCATTCGGCGGCGAGACGCGCGCATTCACGAAGATGTCGTTCGACGATCTGCAGCAGATGGCGCCCCCGCCGGCGCCCGCGCCTGTGTTCGAACCTGAACCAGAGCCGGAACCGGAGCCCCAGCGCGCCGACTCGCCGGTCTTTGAAGAGCCGGCCGCCGCCGAGGAAGTGCCGTTCGAAGCTCCGGTCGAGCCGGAGATCTCGACGCCGCCCGCGGCAGCCGCGGCCTCGTTCTCGGGTGACGTCTCCGATGAGGTGATCGAGCGGATCGCGCGCCGGGTCGTGCAGATGCTCTCGGCCGACGAGGTGAAGAAGATCGCGTGGGAAGTGATCCCCGACATGGCCGAGATGGTCGTGAAGGAACGGATCCGGCAGCTCGAATCAGAAGCGTGAAGATCTACACGCGCACCGGCGACCGCGGCGAGACGTCGCTCTTCGGCGGTGCGCGTGTTCCAAAGAACGATCCGCGCATCGACGCCTACGGAACGATCGACGAGCTGAACTCCTGCCTCGGCGTGGTGCTGACTACGGAGCCGGACTCTCGGCTCCTCGAAGCACAGCGCGATCTGTTCGAGATCGGCGCACACCTCGCGTCGCCAGGCTCGTCGCGGTTTACGGGCGTTCCGGCGTCACGGATCGAGGAGCTCGAACGCGGAATCGACGCGATGGAGTCCAACCTCGCGCCGCTGAAGAGCTTCATTCTCCCCGGCGGCACTCCCGCCGCAGCGCAGTTGCACGTCGCGCGAACGGTCTGCCGCCGCGCCGAGCGGCTGGTCGTCGCCCTGCACGACGACGATCCGGCGACGCAGTCCTCGATCGCCTACCTCAATCGCCTGTCGGACTACCTCTTCGTCGCCGCCCGCTACGCGAACCACAAGCGTGGCGTCGAAGACGTTCCCTGGACGCGCTAGCGCCTGCGGCGCTGCGGCAGCAACGCGGAGTTCTTCCACGCCGACCACCAGAGATCGCGCAGGACCGAGGCGCCTTTCGCGAGGCGGGCGACCACGAAGTCCTTCGCCTCGGGCTTCACCGGCCGGAGGACATCGAAGCCGCCGTTGCGATCCATCGCGTATAGCGGTTCGACGAGTGAGTTCGACTCCTTGATCAGCGCGAGGCCGGTCGCGAAGTAGTCGCTCGTCAGCTCGGGCGCGGCGACGCGAGGCAGCACGTCGTCGCGCGTGATGGCGTGGGAGACGAACGAAGTCTCGAAACGGGAGTGGATCTCGCAGTCGTTCGCGTACCCGTTCGGGTTCGCCGCGAGCCAGCCGTTGTAGTGGATGGTCGTGTGGAGCGGCTGCGAGGCGTCGGCTACGTAGTGTCCGAGGAGGCCGGCGACCGTGAGCGTTTCGCGCTCGATCGCACGGCGGTCGGCGTAATCGGCCGTCCGCCACATCGCGAAGAGCTTCTGCAGATACTGCGACAGCTCGGCAATGCGCCATGGGAGAAAGCCGGGATGGTCGTGCGTCAGGCCGTGCTTCCGGTAGAGGTCCGCCTTCGCCATCGCGTCCATGAACGCATAGCGCGAGCGCGGCAGCTGGAGGCCGTACGTCTCCTCGAGGTCGATCTGATGGTCGGGAAGGTTGACCGCATCCTGCGAGTCGCCCGCGTTCTTGATGCGGTCCGGCTCGGGGCCGAAGTAGGTCAGCTCCGGGAACGCGCGGAGGAAAAAGTACGGCATGTCGGCCGGGAGGCCGGCGGTCGCCGCGTCATTGATGATCGTGTGCCCCTTGTCGCCCCAGGCCAGGAGAGGCGAAGCGAAGGAGAGGGCGAAGAGGAGAACGAGGGAGCGCTTGAGCAAGGTCACGAGTCGCGTTTCACGATCTGCTGGGCGAGGTAGTTTTGCGCGCCGACCTGCTCGATGAGCGCGATCTGCGCCTCGATCCAGTCGATGTGTTCTTCTTCGTCTTCCAGGATCTCTTCGAGGAGGTGGCGGGAGTTGTTGTCGTCGAGCGCCCGGCACTGCTCGATCCCCTCGTTGAGGCGCTTGACCGCATCCATTTCGAGCGCGAGGTCGACCTTGAACTGCTCCGGCACGTTCTCACCAATGTTGATCTTCCCGAGCCGTTGCATGTTCGGGATGCCCTCGAGGAAGAGGATGCGCTCGATGACGTGCTCGGCGTGCTTCATCTCTTCGATGGAATGCTGGCGGATCTCGTGCTGGAGCCGGAGATATCCCCAGTTCTCGCACATCTCGCCATGGACGAAGTACTGGTTGATCGCGGTGAGCTCCGCGGTCAGGACGTCGTTGAGGATCTCGATGATCTTGCGGTCGCCCTTCATGGGCGAGAGGGTACCAGAGCTAAGCGCTCTTCGCGACAGCCCGGCAGCAGGTGCGGCAGGCGTCGGAATCGCCGCCGGCGCATTCGGCAATCATCTCGCGCAGGGTGTCGTGGCATCCGCCGCAGTCGCCGCCGATGCCGCGGTCTTCGAGGGTGTCGACGCACTTGGCGCCTCCCACGATGGCGGCGCGGATGTCCCGGTCGGAAGCTCCTCGGCAGACGCAGACGATCATGTTGTTCTCGCTCGGACGTTGAGACTGAGTCTCAATCTGTCCAACATGATGCCGCGGCGCGGCTATTTCGTCAACGGGAGAAAAAATGAGGAAGGTGGTCGGGGCAAGAGGATTTGAACCTCCGACCTCACGGTCCCGAACCGTGCGCTCTGACCAGGCTGAGCTATGCCCCGATATGTGCCTGAAAGGGACGCGCATTCTAGGTAAATCGCGTCGGGCGGTCAAACGGCGACCTCACGCAATTCATTCCGAATGCGAAGCGTTGGCAGTCACGAAAGGAAGCTTCGCGATGAAACGCCTCGGTATTGCCCTTTCTCTCGTCGCGCTGTCCGCTTTCGGCCAGAATCCCCCGGCGCAGACGGCGCCGAAGTTCGGCGAGAACATCGACGTCAATCTCGTCGTCCTCGATGCCGTCGTCACCGACACGCGCGGCCGTCAGATCCTCGGCCTCGACAAGAACAACTTCGTGGTCAAGGAGAACGGCGTCGTTCAGCCGGTCGAGTCGGTCGAGTACTTCACGAACCGGACGCTCCTGAACTCGACGGAAGAGAACGCGCCATTCCAGGTCGAGCGGACGCACGATGAGCGCTACTACATCTTCTTCTTCGACAAACCGGAGGAAGGACGCCTGTGGGACCGGCTTGCGCGCGCTCGCGCCGCCGCGAAGGACTTCGTCAACGCCATGAAGCCGGGCGACCGGATCGCCGTCGTGGCGCACGACGTCCGGCTCAAGGTCTACAGCGACTTCACCAGCGATAAGGCGCAGCTCATCCGCGCGCTCGATGACGTCGCCAGCAACGGGCGCGGCCTCCTGACCGGCGACGGCCCGATGATGAAGGCAATCAACAGCGACCGGATCATGAACGAGACCGGCACGGTCTACGAGGCGCTCGATCTCGTCGGCGACGCGGTGCACGGCATCCGCGGCCGCAAGGACCTCATCCTTCTCTCGCCCGGCATCGTCGACAACAGCCAGCAGATCGCCAACGGCATGGTCATGAACGAGAGCCGCTATTACCAGCCGATGATCGAGTCGCTGAACGCGGCGAACGTGACGGTCCACGCGCTGAATATCCAGGAGGACTTCACCAGTCTTCCGTTCATCCACCAGACGCTCTCCCAGATCGCCGGCGCCACGAACGGCGAGTACTTCCAAAACGTCGTCACGTTCGGCCCGCTTCTGAAGCAGATCGAACGGCAGACGAACGGTTACTACGTCATCACGTACTACGCTCACCATCCCCGCGGAACGAGCGGTTTTCAAAAGGTGAAGGTCTCGCTGACGAATCCGGAAATGCGTGTGAAAGCGCGCACCGGGTATGCGTACGGCGGCTAGTCGACACGAAAGATGACGCGCTCGCCCGGCGTGAGCTGGGCGAGCTTCCATCGCTCACTCCACGCGACCGTCAGCGG
>DASXIH010000657.1:0-11312 GCA_036498125.1 Thermoanaerobaculia bacterium | reverse complement strand
CGCCGGCAGGATTGCCGGCGCCACACGGAAGCAATGGAAAAACAGCTATTGGCCGAGCTTCTTGCCGATGTCGCTGACCGCTTCGCCGATTTTGCGGCGCGCCTTGCCAACGCCGTGTTGCACGTCGCCGGCGGCGCGCTGGTCAGCGCCTTCCTCTGCGAGGACCGGATCGCCCGTGTTACGGCCGATCGATTCCTTCACCTTGCCGATGGTCTGGTCGATCTTGCCTTTCACTTCGTCGTCGTTGTACGGCATCTTCGTATCCATTCAGTGCACCTCCGGCTCCTTACTTCTCAAGAATCGCGCCCGTCGATTGCATGAGCTCGACCTGATGAAAGCGCTCCTGGCAGCCGCATTTCTCCTCGTTACGACAGCCTCAGCCGATGAAATCGTGCTGCGGCCCATCATCAGCGGGCTCAGCGAGCCGACGTCGATCGTGAACGCGGGCGACGCGCGGCTCTTCATCACACAACAGACCGGCAGGATCGCGATCTACGACGGCAGCCAGGTTCTTGCTCAGCCGTTCCTCGACGTCTCGTCGCTCGTCTCGACGAACGGCGAAGAGCGCGGACTCCTCGGTCTCGCCTTCTCGCCAAACTACCGCAACGACGGCACGTTCTACATCGACTACACGAACACCGCGGGCGACACGGTCGTCGCGCGCTATCACGTCTCAGCCGCCGATCCGAACCGCGCCGATCCCGCCACGGCGCAGATCATCCTCACGGTCGCGCAGCCTTACCCCAACCACAACGGCGGCGAGCTGCAGTTCGGGCCCGACGGCTACCTCTACATCGGCATGGGCGACGGCGGCAGCGGCGGCGATCCGCAGAATCGCGCCCAGACCCTCAACACGCTCCTCGGCAAGATCCTGCGCATCGACGTCGCGAATACCACGACGTACCGCATCCCGCCGTCGAATCCGTTCGTGAACCGAGCCGGTACGGCGCCCGAGATCTGGGCGTGGGGCGTCCGCAATCCGTGGCGCTTCTCATTCGACCGGCTCACCGGAGACCTCTGGATCGCCGACGTCGGGCAGGACACCTACGAAGAGGTCGACTTTCAACCGGCGACCAGCAGCGGCGGCGAGAACTACGGCTGGCGGAGGATGGAGGGCTTCCACTGCTACAACCCGTCGGCCAACTGCAACGACGGCACGCTGACGCTGCCCGTTCTCGAATACAGCCACGCCGACGGCTCATGCTCCATCACCGGCGGCTACCGCTACCGCGGCGCTCTCTTCCCCCGACTCTACAGCACCTACTTCTACGCCGACTTCTGCACGGGAAAGATCTGGGCCGCGACCGCGAACGGCAGCGGATTCGCCTCACGCCTGCTGCTCGACACGACGATGCAGATCACCACGTTCGGCGAGGACGTGAACGGCGAGCTCTACGTCGATGACTATGCGAACGGAACCATCTACTCGATCAGGGATGCGGAACCGGGGGCGGGGCGCCATCGCGCGGCGCGGCACTAACGTGGGGCTTGGTGATCGCCGGCAACTGAAGGAATGCGCCGTCCTGGTAGACGATGTCTTCGCCGAGGTCCTCGCTGTACTTCGGCTCTTTCGCCTCGGTGAGCACGATCTTGCGCGTGTCCCAGGCGAAGACGTTGTCCGAGCCGGCGCTCGCGATCCGATAGTGCTGGCCGTCCGATGACACCGTGTAAGAGTAGGCGTACCCCCAGCCGTCCTTCTCCGGCAGCTCTTTGATGTACGTGGGAACGAGCACCTTCTTGAGCTCCGACTCCTGCGGGTACTTGTTCTCGTCGGTTTCGTACGCTTCGACGGCGGTCGCGAGCTGGCGGATGTCCTTCATCGTCCGTTGCCACGGATGCCGCTGCTCGCGCTCCTGCGCCACCTTCTGAACGACCTCCTGCAGCTTCGGCCCGATCTGCTCGGCGCCCGCCTTCATCGCCTCCTGCGAGATATTGGGAACCGCGGTGATGTAGTGCTGCGCCGCCGGCGTCTTGTAGAACGCGACGAGCGCCTCGAGATCGCTCTCGCTCAGGTACTTCGCATACGTATGCACCGTGGCGTCGTGCAGGAGCGCCGTTAGGTTGAGCTGGCCGAGCAGCTCGCGCAGCCGCTCCGTATCCTTCTTCGCGTCGTCCAGCGCGAGCGGATCGCCGTCCGCCTGCGCGACCGCCTCCTTGTACGACTGGTCGATGAAGTAGTCGAGGACGGCGTGCGACGTCTTCTCGGTCCCGAGGAGCCCGAGAAGCTGATCGATCAACTCGATCTGCTTCTTCGACGGATTCGGCTCGGTCGCAAACAGCGGTAGCGCGCACACGAGGAGCGCGAGGGCGGTGAGTTGGCGCATATGCGTAGTCTAGCTCGACTGAACCCACCGCGGGATCACGCGGACTGTAGAATCGGTGCGAGGTTTACTGAATGCGGGTCCGAGCAGTATTGGTCGTCGCCCTGCTCTTCGCGGCATCCGCGCAGGCGAGATCGCTCTACTGGCGCTCCGTCGCCGTCGATGCGCACCTCGACGCCGAGGGGAGGATGCACGTCATCGAGACCCAGACGTACGTCTTCGACGGCGCCTGGAACGGGGGCAAGCGGAACTTCAACGTCTGGGGCAACCAGTCGCTCGACTTCGAGGGGATGACGCGCGTCGACCGCGACGGCACCGAGACGCCGCTCATCAACGGCTCGATCGACAGGGTCGATCACTACCAGATCGTCGACGGCCCGACAGCCCGCTGGCGCGCGCGCCTCACGACCGACCCGGAGTTCAAGAACACCGAGCTGACGTACCGGCTCCGCTACACCTACAGCGGCATCGTCAAGCGCGTGAACAGGCGCTACCTGCTCTCGCACGACTTCGCGTTCCCCAACCGTCTGCCGGGGCAGGTCATCCAGAACTTTTCGCTCCACCTCACGCTCGACCCGATCTGGAGCGGCATCCGCTCGCCTTACGACGCCGGCGTGACGAACCTGCAGCCGGGGCAGGGCTACGTCGTCAACGCGACGCTGCAGTTTCACGGCTCGCGTGCGCCGGTCGCGGTTCCGTATGGCGCGCCGAGCCTCGTTGCGTGGGGCGTGGCGCTGCTCTTCGTCGTCGCGATCGCGCTTCTCATCTTCGACTTCGTCACCCGCGAAAAAGCGCGCGGACGCTTCGTCTGTATCTCGTGCGATCAGATCGACGAGCAGTGGCTGGAGGAGAACGTCCTCCGCTACAAGCCCGAGATCGTCGGCGCCGCGATCGACAACAAGATCGGCGCTCCCGAGGTCGCGGGAATCCTCGCGGCGCTCGCGAAGGAGAAGAAGATCGAGACGACGGTCGAGCAGCGGCGGCTCAAACGGCCGCTGCTGAAGATGAAGCTCCTCGTTCCGATCACCGAGATCCAGGGCCACCGTTACGCGCTGCTCAAGCGGCTCTTCTTCAAAGGGCAGGAGACCGACACCGACGCGATCCGCAACCACTACGAGAAGTGCGGCTTCGAGCCCGCGACGCTGATCCGCAAAGGGATCGAGGGCGAGCTCGCGAACTGGCCGAAGTGGAACGAGAGGTTCGCGTCGTTCAACTGGAAGCTCGACGTCGCGCTCCTCGTCGCCGGGATCCTCCTCTTCTCGTTGTTCGGCAGAGGCGCGAACGACGGCGCGCTCACGGGCGAATGCCTCTTCTTCGGCTTCATCGCGCTCGTCGGCTTGATCGCGGCGCACCTGAACTCGCGCGCCGTCACCTCGCTCGTCCCGCGCTTCATCCTGGTCGGCGCGTTCGCGGTGCCGCTGCTCTATGTCACGCTGCACTACACCATCGCGGCGCCGCAGTTCGCGATCCACACGCACGAACTACTGCTCGCCGCCCTCTGGTCGCTCGCGGTGGTGAAGATCCTCCTCGACAAACTGCGCAGCGACGAATCGGACGAACGGATCGCCGCCCGCATGCGCCTCGCCTCGGCGTTCCGCTACTTCCGCGCCCAGCTCGCGACGCCGAATCCGCACCTGCGCGACGACTGGTACCCGTACCTCATGGCGTTCGGCCTCGGCTCGAACGTCGACTCCTGGTTCCGGGCGCACGGCGGCGCGGCCGCTTCGGGCGGCAGCGGACTGGGCACATCGTCGTCCTCTTCTTCTTCCTTCGGCAGCTCCAGCAGCAGCGGAGGATGGGCGTTCAGCGGCGGAGGGGGTGCCTTCGGCGGCGCGGGCGCAAGCGCATCGTGGGCCGTCGCGGCCGGCGGCATCGCATCCGGCGTCGCCTCTCCCGGCTCCGGCGGATCGGGTGGATCCAGCGGAGGCGGTGGCGGTGGCGGCGGATCGTCAGGCGGCGGTGGCGGCGGAGGATGGTGAGCCGCCGCTTCGACGGCTTCATCAACGCGCTCGGATCGACGATCGTCAGCGAGCGCGCCTGCAACCAGTTCTCGCGCATCGAAGGAGACCTTCGCGGCAACGCCATCCGGCGCCGCAATCTCCGCCTCTATCTCGACGAGCTCGATCGCATCGGCCCGCGCACGCTGCTGATCGGCGAAGCGGTGAGTTATCGCGGCGGACGGCTGACGGGCATCGCATTCGTCAGCGAGGCGGTGATGCTCGGCGGCGTCGGCTCACTCATCCTCGGCGCCGATCGCGGCTACCGGAAGGCGACGCTCGGCCCGAAGCTCGCGACGGAGGCGAGTGCGACGATGGTGTGGGAAACGATCCGGCGCATCGAGCCGCTGCCGATGCTCTGGAACGCCTTTCCGTTTCACCCGTTTCGCCCCGGCAACCCGCAGTCGAACCGCGCACCGACTCCCGCCGAGCTCGCGATCGGCGGACGCTTCATCGAATGGCTGCTGCGCCTCTTCCCGTTCGACACCGTCGTCGCGATCGGCAACCACGCCTCGGCATCCCTCACCCGGCTCGACATCGCGCACGAAAAGGTGCGCCATCCCTCGCAAGGTGGTAAACAGAAGTTCGTCGCCGGCATGGCGCGTCTGTCGCACGGGAGGAAATCGTGAGTACGAAGAAGAGCCAGATCCAGCAGATCAAGGAAGGGCTGGCGATGCGCCAGAAGACCTACGGCGGACGCCTGCAGCCGTTCGGCCCCAAAGCGCCGCTGCCGACCAAGAACGCCGTGAACCTCTCGACCGTCCCCTCCAGTTCCGAAGAGAAGTACAACGGGGGGAAGGACGAGTAGTCACCCGCCGATGTGGGACATTTCGACGCGCTTCGCGTCGCGTGTCTCCTCGGAACGGATCTCGGAGTAGCGGTCGTCGCGGACGCGCCAGACGCGCGTGATCGCTTCACGCAGCTCGTCGTCGGAAGCGCCGCCGCGGAGTAACGCGCGAAGGTCTGTCCCGCGCTCCGCGAACAGGCAGGTAAAGAGCGCTCCCTCGGACGACAGACGCGCGCGCGTGCAGGAGCCGCAGAACGGCTGCGTCACGGAGCTGATCACGCCGATCTCGCCCGCGCCGTCCGTATAACGCCACCGCTCCGCAACCTCGCCGAAGTAGTTCGCTTCCAGCGGCTCGATCGGCCACTCGGCGGCAATCATCGAGACGATCTCGCGCGCCGGCACGACGTCCTCCGATCTCCAATCGTTTGAGTTCCCGACGTCCATGTACTCGATGAACCGGACGATGTGACCCGTGCCCCGGAAATGCCGCGCGAGCGGCACCACCTCGCCGTCGTTCGCGCCGCGCTTCACCACCGCGTCGATCTTGACCGGACGCAGCCCCGCCGCCTCGGCGCAGTCGATCGCATCGAGCACGCGGCCGACGTGCAGGTCGGTGTCGCAGAGCGACTGAAACACCGCGTCGTCGAGGGCATCGAGACTGACCGTGATCCGCGTCAGGCCGGCGTTCTTCAGCGCCTGCGCCTTCTCACGCGTCAGCAGAGAGCCGTTCGTCGTGAGTGCAAGATCCTGCACACCTGCCGCGGCGAGCAATTCGACGAGCCGTTCCAGGTTGCGGCGCAGCAGCGGCTCGCCGCCGGTGATCCTGATCTTTTCAACTCCCAGAGAAACAAAGACATTCGCGACGCGGGCGATCTCCTCCAGCGTGAGCAGATCGCTCCGCGGAACGTACGGGAAGTCGGGTCCGAACACCTCGCGCGGCATGCAGTAGACGCAGCGAAAGTTGCACCGGTCTGTAACCGATATCCGCAGGTCGTGCATCGGCCGTCCGCGCTGGTCGAGCATGCCTGACAACAACTACTCCGTCGGAAACAAAAACTCCAGCACCTTCCGGACGCGGCCTCCCCAGGCGCGCTCGCTGTGGTCGGCGCGGCGGTCTTCGAAGAAACGGAGGTTGCGCTCGTTCCAGCCGCGCTCGCGGAGCCGTTCGTTGAGCGTCCGGACGTCGGCGATCGCCTCGCGCCCTTCGCGTCCGCCGATGTCGAGCCAGAGTCGCGGCCGGTGCGTGGCGCCGGCGACCGTCTGGAGAATCGCGCGGTTGTTCCACCACACCGAGGGGGAGAGGGCGGCGGCGGCGCGAAACTCGTCACGGGTCAAGGCGAGGTGCAGCGACACCAGTCCGCCGAGCGACGAGCCGCCGATCGACGTCTGCTCGGGAAGGGTGCGATAGCGGGAGTCGATGAGCGGCTTCAACTCCTCGACGAGCATGCGGCCGTAGTCGTCCGCGCGACCGCCCGCCTTCTTCGCCTCGTCGAACACCGGCGTGTATTCGTGGACACGTCCGGCGTGCATGTGGTCGACGCCGACGATGATCATCGGCTGCGCCGTCCGCGCGCCGATCGCGTCGTCCGCCGCGCGATGCAGCCGCCAGCTCACGCCCGCAAACGCGCGCGAGTCGTCGAAGAGGTTCTGCCCATCCTGCATGTAGAGAACGGGATAGCGGCGGTCGGAACGTTCGTCGTAACCGGGCGGGACGTAGACCGTAATCTGCCGCTCATTGCCGAGGATTGCAGAGGCGAACGAAGGGATGACTTCGAGCCGTCCCGCGCGAACGCGCGAACGGCGGTTGAGCACACGCCGGAAGGCGTGGCGGAGAGTCGTGGACATGTCGGACATCTGAGTTAGAAGCGCAGCTCCCGGTAACCGCTGCGGTAGTAGACGAGCGGGACTCCTTCCGCGGTCTCGATTGCAACGACCTCGCCGACGAAGATCGAGTGATCGCCGCCGGCGAGCTGCTCGGTGACGGTGCACTCGAGCGTGGTGATCGCGCCGTCGATCAGCGGGACGCCGGTCGTGCCGCTATGCGTCTGAATGCCGCTGAACTTGTCTTCGGTACGCGATGCGAAGCGGTTCGAGACGTCTGCCTGCGTGCCGCTGAGGATGCTGACGCCGAACTTCCCCGCCGCCGCGATCGCCTCGTGCGTCCGCACCGACTTCTCGATGCAGACCAGCACGAGCGGCGGGTGCAGGGAGAGCGACGAGAACGCCGCCACGGTCATCCCGAAAGGCGTGCCGTCCTGCTCGGTCGTCACCACCGTCACGCCGCTGGCGAAATGCGACATGGCGAGCTTGAATTGCGCGTCATCGACTGGCATGGCGACCGGAGTTTACAAACTTTTGGCGACACGCGGCGTATGAAGCCGCAGGAGGCAGCATGCGCCGCGCGATTCTCGTTTCCTCGATCCTGATTCTCACCGCGTTCGCCGCGAACGCCGACGTCATTCGCAAGGGATTCAACGTCAGCGAGGGCGGAACGTTCACCCTCGAAGCCGACACCGGCGACGTCAAGGTCGTCAGCGGCGGCACCGGCGTCGCCGTCGAGATCACCCGCGAAGGCTCGCCGGAACAGCTCCGCGAGAACACCATCACGTTTGATCAGAGCGGCAGCGACGTCACGGTCCACTCGAAGTACGACCACGACCGCTGGTTCCACTGGTCGCGCGACCCGCGGATCCGCTACAACATCCGCGTCCCGTCGCACTACAACGTCAAGCTCTCGACTTCCGGCGGCGACATCGACCTCGGCGATCTCGGCGGCAACGCCGACATCCACACCAGCGGCGGCGACATCAAAGTGGCGCACATCAACGGGAACCTCCTGGGCCGCACCTCCGGCGGCGACCTCCGCGTCGCCTCGGCCACCGGCACGATGAACGTCCACAGCAGCGGCGGCGACATCGATATCGAGAACGCCGGCGGCGCGCTCGAGGCGAAGACGTCCGGCGGATCGATCGAGATCGGCCATGCAGGATCGACGCTCTACGCGCATTCGAGCGGCGGCAATATCCGCATCCGCGAAGCGCTCGACACCATCGACGCGTCGACGTCCGGCGGTTCGATCCACGCACACCTGTTGCGCCAACCACACGGCGACTCGCGCCTCTCGACGTCCGGCGGCGACGTCGTCGTCGAAGTGCCGGCAAACCTCGGCGCCGCGGTCGACGCGCACACCAGCGGCGGCGACATCGACACCGACCTCCCGGTCACGATCATGGGACGCAAAGCAGACGACAACCTCGTCGGCACCATCGGCGGCGGCGGCCCGAGACTCGTCCTTCGCACCTCGGGCGGCGGGATCTCGCTGCGAAAGGGTTAAGCGCGAGACGCACGCCCCTCATCCGGCGCTTCGCGCCACCTTCTCCCGGAGGGAGAAGGGCTGCGTTCTTGTCACTCCCTCTCCCTCCGGGAGAGGGTGCCGCGAAGCGGCGGGTGAGGGGCGTGCGTCTAGCCCAAAATCGCGTTCGCGGCGGCGCGGGCGCTCGAGAGGGCGGCGTCGGAGAGGATTCCGTCGCTGCCCACCCAGTCGCCGGCCAGGTACAACCCGTCGATCTGCGTCTTCACCTCGGGGCGCTTCAGCTCCGGCGTCACCAGCGCGTTCGAGACGGTCATCGACGGGAGATAGCGTTTGTGGACCACCACGTCGCGCCACCCCGGCTGTAGCCCGTCGAGCCAGGCTTCGAGCTCCATCTCGCTGACGTCGTCGCCCGGCTTCCGGTACTTCGCCGCGTGAATCAGCGCCCCGCCTTTCGGCGTGAGCTGCGCCCACTCGGAGTGGACCGACATATAGAGCGGCCGGTCGACGCCGAACGCGAGCTTCTCCTTCGGTACCGGCAGCTTCGACAGCGCCACGTCGAGGCACGCGGCCACCACCGGCTCCATGTCCGGCACCGGCAACTCGCTCACCAGCGACTGCACTGCCTCCGGCTCGATCGCGAGCAGCACGCAATCGGCTGGAATGCGTGTCCCGCGCTCGCCGTCGCTCTGCGGCACCGGGAGCTGCATCGACACCGTGTCCATCGTGTTGTCGAGCTCCAGCTCGCCGAGCTCGATCCCGCGAACGCGACCGCCCTCGTGATCGACGCGGACGACGTGCGCGCTCGTGACGAAGTTCACGCCCGAGGTCACCGCGCTGCTGTGCAGCGAGTCGACGATCTTCTGCCACCCCTCATCGAGATAGATCACGCCGTCCTGCGCGACCCGGAGTTGCTGCAACGCGACCACCGCGCTCTGCCGGTCGTCCGCCGCATACGTCGCGACGCGCATGAACATCTGCAGGACCTCGCGGAGCCGCTCGTCGCCGACATGCTCGTCGAGCCACTGACGGACGGTCAGCGACGCGAACTTCGTCAGATCCATCCCCTTGATGCGGAGCATCAGCGAGGCGAGTTCGGTCTTCCCTTTCGCGCCGAGGAGTCCCGTCGTGAGGACGCCCATGCCGGAGGCAGGGAGCGCGTAGTGTTCGCCGCCGCGCACAGCGGTGCCGTCGTTCGGCGGCGAGCCTCCGCGGATCGGGACGCCGAGCTCGCGATAGACCGCCGATCCCGCGCCGCTGCGATAGACCGCATGCGGGCCGAGGTTGAAACGGTAGCCGTGGCGGAGCTGCGTGACCGCCCGGCCGCCGAGGGTGCGGCGGCGCTCGAAAATCGTGACGGTCTTGCCGGCGCGCGCGAGATAAACCGACGCGGCGAGTCCGGCGATGCCGCCCCCGACGATCACGACGTTGTTGCTCACGAGCGGGCGATGGTAGCGCATTTGCCACACGCTGAGGCCCCGTGAATATGGCAGAATACGCCTCGACCGGTGCCCCCGAATTTGGGCGCTCTCTCTCCGCCACGACCCAGCGACCGGTCACGAAAACTGATGACACGAGTGCGTGAATGTGCGGTTGGAGCTCTGATCTGTGTTGCCCTCGCGTTGCCGGCGTTCGCGGCGGCCGATGCGAGTGATTTCTACGTAGGCCTGCTCCATCGCGGGATCGGCCACGTCGACGCCGGACAGTACGAGACGGCCGAGAAGGAGTTGCGCGTCGCCGCGTTCGGCCTCGTCGACTCGATTCCGCAGTTCGAAACGGCGGAGGTCTACCTGACGATCGCCGGCGACAAACTGCACAGCGAGGCCGATTCGCGCCGCGCGCTGCAGCGCATCATCGCCGCCGACCGCGTCTCCCGGCGCTTCGGGTCTCTCGAACTTCCGGCGAAGGTTCGCACCGAGTTCGACCAGATCGCGTCGAAGCTCCTGACGACCGATCAGTACGCGTTCCTGAAGGCGAGCCCCTCCGCGGAGCCTGCGGTACCCGTGATGACGCCGCAACACTCCTCGGCGCCCGTCCCCATGCCGCAGCCGGCGGTGACGACTCCGAAGCCTCCGCCTGCCCCCGTCCCACCGCCCAAACAGGTGTCCAAACCTGCTCCCAAACCCGTTCCTGCTTCCGTCCCCGCCCCCACCCCGGTCCCCACCTACAACGTCAACGCGCAGATGGCGCTCGCCGATCAGGCGCTCAATCGCAATGACCTCGGCAACGCGCGCAAGATCTATGACCAGATCGCGTCGCAGCCCGGGCTCGATCACGCGACGCTGATCCACCTCGGCGAGCAGTCGTACCGCGCCCGCGACTTCGCCACCGCCGCCCGCGCCTTCGGCCGCTCCGGCTTCAACACCAGCGAGGCGCCGTACAGGTACTACTACGCCGTCGCCCTCTTCGAGACCGGGCAATCCGCCGCTGCGAAACGCGAGCTCTCCCAGGCGCTGCCGTACATCGAGGTGACTCCGGATGTGGCCGGGTATCGCACCAGGATCGAGAACGCGCGCTAGAGCGCTCGCGCTCTTCATCCTCCTCCGAGGAGGCACTTCGTGACGCCATCGAGCGCGACAAAAAAAGCTCTCGGATCCCAATCCCATGAAGCTGACGGTCATTTTCCGGGTCTACGACGAGCGAGGCCGGGTCGTGTTCCGACGCATTGCGGCGATGGAGTACGCGACGCTTACCGAGTACGGGAGAGCGGAAAACGCGAAGCCGTTTGCCCAGATCGAGTTCCCGGCGCGCGCCACGGGCCGCCTCGAATTTGGATTCCGCCGACCCCCGGCTCCGCGGTTCGTTTGACATCGCCCAACTCTTCGCGGCGGTGCTCAAGGAGAAGTGAGCGAGCCCAGGCCCAAGGGGAGCGGACGTCTCGTCCGCTCATGCCGCGC
>DASXIH010000656.1:0-4754 GCA_036498125.1 Thermoanaerobaculia bacterium | reverse complement strand
CACCCATCTTCGCGAGGTCGTCGCGAGCGCTCCCTGCGACGAAATTCGCCGGTTCCTCGAGCTTCCGCATCCACGTGACGTCGTGCAACTCGGCCGCGCCCTGCGCTTCGGGGTCATCCGGGCGGATGTTCTTCCGCTTGTTGAGCTTCGGATCGAATTGTTTGCCGCAGCCTTCGTCCCCGCACGCTTTGAGGTTCGCCGCACACGCTTTGGAGGGCTTTTTCTTCGCCGTGGTTGCAGCAAAGGAAGGAGCGAGAAGAGCGACGAAGACGGCGATCGATACAAGGATCCGCGTACGCATACGGCAGCCTCCTAAATGTGCATGATAGCGGCCGTCCGATGCCGTTCCTCGTCTTCGTCGCCGAGCATGCCGCACTCCTGCTCCTGCTGCTCGCCTGCGCCGCCGGCATGGGAACGCTCTTCGCGCGTTCGATGCCGCTGGCTCTTCGCGCCGCACTCGGCCTCGGCGTGTGGTCCGAGGCGCTGTTTCTCCTCGCGGCGATCGGGCAACTGAAGCCGCTGCCGATTGCCGCACTCGCGATCCTCTCTCTCGTCTCCATTCGGCCACCGGCCACCGGCACCCCGCATCTCGTGCTCTTCGGGTTGTTCTTGCCGCTCGCACTTCTCGCCCTCCACCCACCCATCGCGTTCGACGAGACGCTCTACCACCTCCCGACCATCCGCTCGCTGGCGACGTACGGCCACCTCCGATACGCCGCAGAGTTGCGGTTCCCGGTCTTCCCGCAGCTGCAGGAGCTGCTCTGCGTCCCGCTCTATCTGCTCGCGGGTGACACCGCCACGCATCTCGTCTCGCTCGCCGAGGCGCTGATCACGGCCGCGCTGCTCCTGGAATGGGGCGGCTGGCTCGCCGCCGCCTTCTTCCTCGGCGGTCCGATCGTGATCTACCTCGCGACCGTCGGCTACGTCGACATGGCGCTGACGTTGTTCGTCGCCGCGGCGTTCTACTGCATCGATCGCGAGAAGCCGCTGGCCGGCGGCTTCTTCCTCGGCCTCGCTTGCGGCGTCAAATACCTCGGCGGCTATTTCGCATTTGCGGGGCTGATCGAACTGCTGTTTCGCAACCGGCGCGCCGCGGCGAAGTTCGCCATCGCCTGCGCCGCCGCCGCGCTTCCGACGACGCTGTGGATCGCGCTCACGACCGGCGGCCATCCGCTCTTCCCCTTCTTCGACTCGCGTTTCACGACGCCGCGGCTGGTCTCGTTCACGCTGCCTTGGCGCGTGCTATGGGACGTCACGTTCGCGCACGCACGGGTGGGCTTCGAGCCTCCGATGACGCCGCTGCTCATTCCGGCGGTCATCGTCCTGATCGTCGCGGCGTCGCGCGACGGCCGCGCGCGCGCGATCGCCATTCTCTCGACCGCGTATCTCGTCGTGTTCGCGTTCCTGCCACAGGACACGCGATATCTCGTTCCGCTGCTGCCGCTGATCGCGATTGGCGTCGCGGGTTCGATCGCGCCGCAGCGCTGGCTCGTCTGGATCGCGATCGCGCCAGGCCTCCTGTACGCCGGATACCGCCTTCATGTGAACGGTCTTCCTCCCGCGACGCCTGCGCAGCGCGAGGCGTATCTCTCGAGGCGGGTCCCCGAGTACCGCGCCGTCACGCACGCCGGAACGGGAACGATCTACGTTTGCGGCGGGGAACAGCTGAAGGCGTACGCCACGGGAAAACTCCTCGGCGACTTCTTCGGACCGTGGGCGTACAAGAACGTTCTCGACCACCGGTCCGACACCGCGTCGATCGCCGATCGCCTTCGGGCAATCCACGCCGGCTATTACCTCGTCGCGAAACGCGTCTGCAAGCCGCCGCGCGCAACGGGTGGGATGGAGTTGGTCTACGAAGACGCCGCCGCGCAACTCTGGCGCGTTCAGCCGAGCCAGCCGAGCCGCCGGTAGAGGTCGAGATACGCCCGCGCCGACTCCTCCGCGCGCGGGAAATCGTGCGGGATGGCGATCGGTGCCCTTCGATCGATGATCTGAAGGATTCCCTCGGCTCCCGATTCCAGCGGGGCAACCCAGCCGCCGCCCTGCCGGCGTATCCGTTCGCCTTGTGCGCCGATGTCGAATGCGCCAACGGCGGCGCCGGCAGCCCAGGCCTCGGAGATCGTGAGGCAGAACGCCTCCGGAACGATTGACGGTACGAGCACGAGACCGATGCCGTGTCGTTGCAGCAGGGACGGCAGCGTGCCCCCCGGGTAATAGCCGTGGAGTTTCACGTTGTTCATTGCGCGCAGAGCTCGGAGGAGGTCGGCGTCGCCGCGGCCGAAGACGTGGAGGGTTTCGCGCCGTTTGTGCAGTGCTTTCGCAATCGTCGGGAGGAGGTGGCCGCCTTTATGGCGTTGGACGGCGCCGGCGAAGGCGATGGCAGAGCCTTTCGCCGGCAGGATTGCCGGCGCCACACTGAGGCCGGGCTCGATCACTTGTCCGGGGACTCCGTACCGCTCGCGGAGATAGGACGATGCAAAGACGACAGCTGCCGCTCGGCTCAGGAACTCTCGATTCTCGAGTTGTGTGAGGTCGTGGACGCTGACGATGTAGGGCGCGTCGGAAACCGTGCCGGCGCCTTCGAAGTGGATCGACTTGGCAGGAATCGGCACATCCGTGAGCATCACGGGGCGGTGCGCACGCTCCACGCGCAAGCGGGCGCGCAACTGGACGGCCACGCCGCCGGTGCGCGAGCCGGTGCCGCCGGGAGCTACGTTGATGACCGGTGCGTTCGCGGACGAGAAGAACCGGGCGTCTTCGATTGCTTCGGCGATCCGCTCACGGGTCCGCCGAAGTGTGGAGGCAACGCCTTCGTCGCGAATGACGCGCGTGACGATCATCGCCGCAGCACCGACCGGTACACCTGCTCGATCTCCTCGGCGTGTTCATCCGCCGACTTGGGGCGCGGTAACTCGGCGGCCCAGCGGTCGACGATCGCCGGATCGGCGATGATCCGCTGGATGATCGCGCGGAGTGCCGCGACGTCGCCGGCGGGAAAGAACTCGCCGCACGGCATCTCGGACAACGCGCCGCCTTCGGACGCGATCACCGGCACGCCGCACGCCATCGCCTCCCGAGGCGCGAGTCCGAAGGATTCGAGGCCGATGGAAGGGAAGAGGAGGACATCGATCGCGGCGAACACCTTCTCCTTCTCCTCTTCGCGGAAGCGGCCTTCCACCGGATGTTCCAAGCGCGTGGTGTAGTCGGGGAATGCCGAAGCATCACCCCAGATGTGCAGCGTCGCGTCGGACGGATCGATCCCGCGCATCGCCTCGACGGCGAGATGCACTCCTTTGTGCGGCGAGATCGAGCCGACGTAGCCGAAACGCACCGGCTTCTTGACAGCCGCGCGTTGCCCGGCCGACTGCGGAATCGCGACGCCGTATGGGATGACGTGAAACGGCGTTGATCGCGGAACGATGGCGGCGTAGTCGTCGCGGATCGCCTTCGAGCCGGCGACGAATACCTCGGCCGCCGCGAGTGCATGCTTCGCAGCACGCCGCCGGAGCACGTGCATGATCCGGTTCGTGATCCGCGCCGGCGGAACCGACGTCAGGTCGGCGCAACCTGCGCACTTGTCGATCGACGGCCCGCTGCAGCGCATCCCGCTGCGGTCGACTTGATTCACGCGGGTGCAGACGAAGAACCAGTCCTGGATCTGCATCACGATCGGGATGCTGAGGCGTCGCGCGACGCGCGCGAGCGACATCGCATGGCCGCCGAGGTGGTGGATGTGCACGACGTCGGGCCGTTCGTCGCGGAGGAAGCGCTCGAAGTCGCGATCGACGGGCCGGTTCCGAATTGCGTTCCGCCGGAACGGATCGCGCGACTTGAAGTGATTCGCCACGAAGCGGGCGCGCACTCCGGCGTCGACCCACTCGGCGGCCTCTCCGTCTCCGAGAAAGGTCTCCGAGGAGCGGGCATAGACGGCGACGTGGTGGCGCTCGCGCTGGCGCATGACGAGCCAGTACGCGTAGAGCTCCGTTCCGGCGTGCTGGAACGGGGGCCAGCCGTGGACGACGTGTGCGACACGTAGGGCGGGCTTCAGCGCGCCCGGCCGGGCTAAAGCCCGACCTACATTTGCGCGCACCGCTGAGAGCGGGTCCTGCTTCATGAATGCGGCGATCGTCGTCATGTAGCGCGGGTGGACGCGCGAGAGGACCTGCTGGGCGGAGGCCTGCCGGGACTCGCGTGTCGCGCCGAAGCTCTGGTGCGCGCGGTGGTAGACGAACGTCGCGTCGTCGGCAACGTGGAGCCAGCCGCGCGCGAGCGCACGCATGCAGAAGTCGTTTTCCTCGCCATACCCGCCGGCGAAGCTCTCCTCGTCGAATAAGCCGACGTCGTCGAGAAGCGCGCGGCGGATGTAGAGACAGAATCCGACGCCGGTCGGAATGGCCGGATAGGAGCGCTGCGAGACCCGCTCGACGAGCGCCGCGAATGAATCGGCGTCGTATCCGCTCGGAATCAGGTTCCGCTCGAAGCCGCGCGGCACGGAACAGAGCGTCGCGTCGTTCGAAAGCGCGGTCGCGGTGCCGGTGTCACCGCGCGCGTACGCCGCCTCGATCAGCTTTTCTAGCCAGCACGCTGTGACGACGGCGTCGCTGTTGAGCAGGACGACGTCGCCCGCCGCGGCGCGCATGCCGCGGTTCGCGCTGCGCGTGAAGCCGAGCCTCTGCTCGTTCCGAAGAAGCGGAAACGGATAGCGGGCGAGCACCGCTTCGACCACTTGATCCTGCGGCCCGTCCACGACG
>DASXIH010000655.1:0-2843 GCA_036498125.1 Thermoanaerobaculia bacterium | reverse complement strand
GCGCATGTGGTGATGATTTTATCCTTGCGCGGCGCAGCCGCGCGAGGATCTGGTGCCTGTAGGCGCTGCGCTCGTGGGCGCCAGATCCTCCGCCGCGAGGCGGCGGAGGATAAACTCTCCACCATGACCGAGCGCGCGCGTTTGTCCGGGGGCGCGCAGGAGACCCTGCAGTGGCGGCGCTGGGGGCCGTATCTGGCGGACCGCGCGTGGGGAACGGTTCGCGAGGATTACAGTGCAAAGGGCGATGCGTGGGACTACCTGCCGCACGACCTCGCGCGGTCGAAGGCGTACCGCTGGGGCGAAGACGGCATCGGCGGGTTCTCCGACCGCTACCAGATCCTCTGCTTCGCGATGGCGTTCTGGAACGAGCGCGACCCGATCCTCAAGGAGCGCTTCTTCGGGCTCGTCCCGACCGAAGGGAACCACGGCGAAGACGTCAAGGAGTGCTACTTCTACCTCGACGGCCTGCCGAGCCACGCGTACCAGCGGATGCTCTACAAATATCCGCAGCGGGCGTTCCCGTACGTCGAGTTGATCGAGGAGAACCGGCGCCGCGGGTCGCGCGATCCCGAATTCGAGCTGATCGACACCGGGATCTTCGACGACAACCGCTACTTCGACATCGAGATCGAGATCGCGAAGGAAGACGCGGATGCGATGGTCTGCCGCGTCACGGCGCACAACCGCGGGCCTGACCGCGCGCCGCTGCACCTGATCCCGCACCTCTGGTTCCGCAACACCTGGTCGTGGAGCGGGCAGAGCGTCCCGGCGCCCACGATCACGGAGACCGAGGGGGGATTACTGGCCGACGACTCCCATGCGGCGCAGCTCGCGGGATTGCTCACGTCGTCGCATGTGGGGCCGCACAAGCTGCAGCTCCCAGCCGATGCGCGGTTGCTCTTCACCGAAAACGAAACGCACATGGAACGCGTCTTCGGCCCCGAGCACCAGTCGCGGACGCGCTACGTAAAGGACGCGTTCCACCGCGCGATCGTAAACGGCGAGCACGAGGCGACGAATCCGGAGAACATCGGGACGAAGGCGTGCGGGTGGTTGCGCGTGGAGATCGAGGCGGGGGCGTCATTCACGATGCGGATGCGGCTGGCTCCGGAGGTTACGGGGTTACGAGGTTCCGGGGACGCTGACATCGATGCGATCTTCACCACCCTCCGAGCTGAGGCCGACGAGTTCTACGAATCGATTCACCCTCCGCGCGCGTCGGCGGAGGAGAAGAACGTCCAGCGCCAGGCGTTCGCAGGGATGCTCTGGTCGAAACAGATCTATCTCTTCGACGTCGACGTCTGGCTCGACGGCGATGATCCCGACGATCCGCCGCCTGCTTCGCGGGACGATGGCCGCAATTCACACTGGCGGCACCTCAATTCGATGCGCGTGCTGTCGATGCCGGACAAGTGGGAGTACCCGTGGTTCGCGGCGTGGGATCTCGCGTTCCACTCGGTTGTCATGGCGCTCATCGACGCCGAGTACGCCAAAGAACAGCTCTGGCTGATGCTGTTCGAGCAGTTCCAGCATCCCAACGGCCAGATCCCGGCGTACGAGTGGGAGTTCTCCGACCTCAATCCACCGGTACATGCGTGGGCGGTATGGCGCGTCTACAACATGGACCGCAACCGCAGCGGCCGCGCGGACCTCGCGTTCCTCGAGAAGTGCTTCCACAAGCTGCTGTTGAATTTCACCTGGTGGGTGAACAAGGTCGACCGCGAAGGGAACAACGTCTTCGAAGGCGGGTTCCTCGGCCTCGACAACATCACGGTCTACGACCGCAGCGATACGCTCCCCGGCGGGGCGACGCTCGAGCAGAGCGACGCCACCGGCTGGATGGGGATGTTCTGCCTCGTGATGATGCGAATGGCGCTCGAGCTCGCGACTAAGAACCACGTCTACGAGGGGCTCGCGACGAAGTTCTTCGAGCACTACGTCTATATCGGCGCGGCGATGAAGATGGTGCGGCACGACCGCACGCTGTGGGACGAGGAGGACGGCTTCTTCTATGACGTCCTCCGTTTTCCCGACGGCGCCTCGATTCCGTTCCGCGTCCGCTCGCTGGTCGGGCTCATTCCGCTGTACGCGATCGAGCGGCTCGAACGTTCCTGGATCGAGCCGTTCAAGGTCTTCCACGAGAACCTCGACTGGTTCGTCAAGCACCGCCGCGCCATCGTCGAGAGCTGCGTGACGACGGTGCAGTACGACCACGACTACACGCACGTGCTCGCGGTCGTCGATCAGAACCAGTTGCAGCACCTGCTCTCGCGCGTCGTCGATCCGGACGAGTTCCTATCGCCAGCCGGCATCCGCAGCCTCTCGAAGTTCCACCAGAACAACCCGTTCACGTTCGGCAATGCATCCGTGTCGTACGAGCCCGCCGAGGCGATCGAGAAGCTGAAAGGGTGAAACAGCAACTGGCGCGGGCCGGTGTGGTTCCCGACGAGCTTCCTGATGATCGAATCGCTCCGCAAGCTGGAAAAGGCGTTCGGCCGCGAGGTGCAAGTCACCCTCGGCGACGAACGCGATGACACGCCGTCCGTCGATCCGCCGCCGATGTCCGACACGCGCGCGGGCACCGGACGCCACGCCTCCGATGCCTTCGTCAGCGCGGGTGTCGGACATCGGCGGCGGATCGACGGACGGCGTGTCGTCGCGTTCGTCGCCGAGGGTAACTTGCACCTCGCGTCCGAACGCTTTTTCCAGCTTGCGCAGCGATTCGATCATCAGGAAGCTCGTCGGGAACCACACCGGTCCGCGCCAGTTGCTGTTTCCCCCTTTCAGCTTCTCGATCGCCTCGGCGGGCTCGTACGACACCGACGCATTGCCGAACGTGAACG
>DASXIH010000654.1:0-5645 GCA_036498125.1 Thermoanaerobaculia bacterium | reverse complement strand
CTCGCGCCGGTCGTCGACATCCGCGGCGAGGCATCCCCGAAGGGGCTGGAGCGGCGGACGTTCGGCGCCGACGCAAAGTCGGTCATCGAGCTCGCCGGCGCGTTCATGCGGGGGCTGCACGAGCGCGGGACGGCGTCGTGTCTGAAGCACTATCCCGGCATCGGCATCGGCTCGGCCGATCCGCACTATGGCGCGACGGTGATCGACGTTCCGCTGGAAACGCTGCTCGACCGCGACCTCGCGCCGTACGTGGCCCTAGGTCCCGAGGCGAAGGCGATCATGATCAGCCACGGGACGTATCCGCAGGTCGACGAGAGCGGCTTGCCGGCCACGCTGTCGCGCACGATGACGCACGATCTGCTGCGCAACCGGCTGCACTTCGACGGCATCGCGATCAGCGACGACATGGAGATGCACGCGGTCTCGGACCTCGGCTCGTACGAGTCGATCAGCGAGCGTGCGCTGATGGCGGGGAACGACGTGATCATGTTCTGCAGCCACATTGAGCGCGTGCCGGATCTGCAGCGGTACCTCGCGCGCCGCGTCGCCGAGGATGGGGCTGTGCGGGCGCAGTTCGAGGAGGCGGTGCGGCGGTGCGAGGCGTACCGCGCGCACTGCGAGACGTTGCGCGCCGCCGCGCCGGTGGCGTCTTCATTCGACGAGGTGATCGACGAGGCGGTGCAGTTCGTCGAGGAGTTCGAGCGGACACGTCCGGAGCGGGAGGCCGTCATCCCCGACGTCGACCGCCGTCACAACTCCCGCACCCCAGGCAAAGGACGCACAGGCCGCGAAGAGTGGACGTAGGGCCGATAAACCTTAGCGCCTCTGATCCGTCTTAGACTGCAACGCAATGCGCCTTCGCACGCAGCTCGTTCTCGCGGCGTTTTTCCTGGCGGTCGTGCCGCTGGTCGCGATCGTGGTGTATTCGTACGAGACCTCGCACCGCGCGCTCGAAGACGCGTACCGGCGGCAGGCGGCGCGGATGACGCGGCAGATGGACGCGCGGCTGACGTCGATCCGCGCGGAGCTCGACACGGGACTGGCGGGCCTCTCCGTGCTCCCGATCGAGAAGCTGCCGGCGGGGACGGGGACGGCGAAGCAGGGCACGACGCCACTCAGCGAGATCGTCATGGCGATGGGGGAGGCGGCGCCGCTCGTCGACGCCATCTCGATCGAGCCGGCGCGTCCGCCCACGCCGCCGCCGGCCCCGCACTCCGAGACCGAGCCGCACGCGGAGGTGATGGCACCGCCGGACGCGCCGGTCGTCATCGACATCCCGCCGATGCCGCACTTCGACCTGCCGCCCGGCTTCCACGAAAAGGTCGCGCAGATCCAGCAGCTCTCGCGCGGCCAGGAGTCGATGTCGGCGGACGAAAAGAAGGCGGCGAACGAGAAAATCCAGGTACTGAACGAGGAGATCCAGAGCGCGATGCAGAAGCGCACCGCCGATTTTCAGGCGCGCTTGGAGGCTGCGCAGAAACGGCGCGAAGCCGCGAGGATCGATCGCAACGGCAACGTCCCGATCGAGGCGCCGAGGGCTGGGGAAGCGGCGGAGACAGCGGATCCGGCGCCGGTCGTCGTCAAGAAGATCAGCGACGCCCGCCGCGAGGAGATCCGCCAGCGCGCCCGTCAGGCGACGCTGCTCTTCGGGCATGACCTCAATGTTCCACTGCACACCGGCGGCAAGGTGGTCGGCCACGTCACGGCGCAGATCAGGCCGGACGAGGTGATCCGCCGCGTCCTCGGCGCGCCGGTCGACGACAGCGAGGTCGCGTTCGCGGTCGACAAGGAAGGGCACCTGTACACGCGCAGCGACGCGGAGCGGAAGACGATCGAGTCGCTCGACCTGCCGAACAGGAAGAACGTGCCGGGGTGGATCGAGACGTCGAAGGACGCCGGCAACGGCGTGCGGCTCGTCGTCGCGCGCAAAGTCGGCGACGAGCTCGAGGAGCTGCGCAACACCGCGGCCCGCAATTTCGGCTACGGCCTCGGCCTCGTCTTCATCGCGCTGATCGGGATCGTGCCGCTCGCGAATCACATGTCGCGCGACGTGCAGACGGTGACCGCAGGCGCGGAGCGGGTCGCCGCGGGCGACCTCCAGACGCGCGTTCCGGTGCACTCGAAGAACGAGTTCGGCCAGCTCGCCGTCGCATTCAACCGGATGGCGCACGACCTCTCCGAGCAGCGGCAGCGGCTCTTCGAGGAGGAGCGCGCGCGTCGCGAGCAGGAGGTGCAGCAGAAGATCCTGGAGCGGAAGGCGGCGGAGCTCGAGGAGGCGCGGCGGTTCCAGCTTTCGCTGTTGCCGAAGGATGTGCCGCAGCTCGACCGCTTCCACGTCGCGGCGTTCACGCGGACGGCGACGGAGGTCGGAGGCGATTACTACGACTTCCGAGTCCGGAATCAGGCTCTGACCGTTGCCATCGGCGACGCCACGGGCCACGGCGCGAAGGCGGGAACGATGGTCACCGTCATCAAGACGCTCTTCTCCTCGTACGCGGACGAGGCGCCCGGCGCGTTCCTCGGCTCGGCGACGGAGCGGATCAAACGGATGGCGCTGGAGCGGATGTCGATGGCGCTTTCGCTGGCGCAGATCGACGGCGACCGGCTGACGATCTCTTCGGCGGGGATGCCGCCGCTGCTCGTGCATCGCGCCGTCGACTCGCGCATCGACGAGATCGCGTTCTCCTCGACGCCCCTCGGCACGCTCGGCAGCACGTACGAGCAGCGGGAGGTTCCTCTCTACGAGGGCGATACGGCGCTGTTCATGACCGACGGCTTCCCCGAGCTGACGAATGAATTCGGGCAGCAGCTCGGATACGCTGCGGCCGCCGAGGCGTTCGCGAACGTGGCGGGCGGCGGGGCGCAGGACGTCATCGACGGCCTCGTCGCGCAGGCGAGGGAGTGGCACGGCGATCAGCCGCCGAACGACGACATCACTTTCGTTGTTGTACGTGTGAGGAGGAGTGCATGAACAGCAGACCACAAGCCGACGAGTACGCCGCGTACTACGGCCGTTATATCGAGAAGGTGCCGGACGGCGACGTCGTGGCGCACCTGGAATCGCAGGGCAACGCGACTCAGAAGATCCTCGCGTCTGTCAGCGAAGAGAAGGCCGGCTACCGCTACGAGCCGGGAAAATGGAGCATCAAGCAGGTCGTCGGACACATCGCCGACGCCGAGCGCGTTTTCGCGTACCGGCTTTTGGCGATCGCGCGCGGCGAGAAGCAGCCGCTGCCGGGATTCGACGAGAACGAGTACATGGAGACGGCGGACTTCGACGCGCGGCCTCTTTCCGAATTAGCGGAAGGCCTCGCTGCGACGCGCCGCGCGACGATGGCACTCGTGCGCTCGCTCAATGACGAGGCGTGGAACCGTCGCGGAGTCGCGAGCGACAACCCGATCTCGGTGCGTGCGTTGGCGTGGGTCATCGCAGGACACGAGCGGCACCACGTCAACATCCTGCGCGAACGTTACGGGATCGCGACGTAGCGGACGACGGCGACGTAGTGCAGCACGCTGCCGGCGAGCACGAAGAGGTGCCAGACGCCGTGTGAGTACGGGATGCGCTTCGACATCGCGAAGAAGAAGATGCCGATCGTGTAGACGATCCCGCCGGCCAGCAGGAGCGTGATGCCGGGGCGTGGCAGCGCATGCGTGAGCGGCGTGAAGGCGACGACGACCAGCCATCCCATCGCGACGTAGAGCGCGACGGAGAGGGCGCGATAGCGTCCGTGGAACATGGCGTCCTTCACCACGCCAGCCACGGCGATGCTCCAGACGATCGCGAAGAGCCACCATCCCCACGTGCCGCGCAGCGTCACGAGGGTGAACGGCGTGTACGTGCCCGCGATCAGCAGGTAGATCGCGCAGTGGTCGAAGACATGGAACACGCGCTTCGCGCGGCCGCGGAGCGAGTGGTAGAGCGTGGAGCTCAGGTAGAGGACGACCAGCATCCCGCCGTAGATCGCCACCGCGGTGATCCGCCGCGCGCCGCCGTTGACCGCCGCCAGCGTGACGACGACCGACGTCCCGATCAGCGCCAGAACGGTGCCGACGATGTGTGTGATGCTGTTGAAGCGTTCGCCGGGAAGCATGATTGGGTTTCGAGGTTTCGAGGTAAACCCCGCAACCCCGTAACCTCGCAACCTCATCCTAGAACGGCACTTCCTCGTCGTCGTCCATGACGTCCGGGCCGGCGGAGGCGCCGCCGCTCTTGCGGGCGCCGGTGTATCCGCCGCCGCCACCGGTGCCGCCGCCTTCGTCGCCGCGGCGGTCGAGCATCTTCATGTCGCGGGCGATGATCTCGGTGCGGTAGCGCTTCTGGCCGCTCTCTTTGTCGTCCCAGCTATCGGTGCGGATGGAGCCTTCGATGTAGACGAGCTTCCCCTTGCGGAGATACTGGCCGCAGATCTCGCCGAGGCGCGCCCAGGCGACGATGTTGTGCCACTCGGTGCGCTCCTGCTTCTCGCCGCTCTTGTCGGTGAAGCGCTCGTCGGTGGCGACGGTAAATTTGGTGACGGTCTGGCCGCCGGGGGTGGAGCGCACTTCGGGGTCTTTCCCGAGGCGCCCGACAAGGATGACTTTATTGATCATGTTCTTTCTCCTGTTCGTGGAGCCGCAGCGACAACGCGTGGACTCTGGACACGAGTGTGGGTAGGCGATTGTAATCGCAGCTGCCATGAAGTGTGTCATCCAGAGAGTCCGTAGCGCGTCCGTCACCGTGAACGACCAGATCGTCTCTACAATCGGTAGCGGCATGCTGGTGCTCGCGGCGGTCGAAAAGGGTGATTCGGAGCAGAAGATGACCGACGCCGCGCGCAAGATCCGCGAGCTGCGGATCTTCAGCGACGACGCCGGAAAGATGAACCGCGACGTCGCGGATGCCGGCGGCGAGATCCTCGCCGTCTCCCAGTTCACCCTCGCGGGCTCGATCGCCCGCGGACGCCGTCCGAGCTTCGACAACGCCGAGGAGCCTGCGCGGGCACGCGACCTTTTTGGCCGGTTCGTGACGGAGCTCGGCGCGAGCGGGATCCCGGTGAAGACGGGACGGTTTCGGGAAATGATGATCGTCGCGCTCGAGAACGACGGGCCGGTGACGTTCGTGCTGGAGATTTGAATGTCGAATGTCGAATTGAGAATTCTTCATTCGACACTCGACATTCGTCATTCGTCATTCGCTTCTCCCTTTTATACTCCCGCCCCTATGCCTTACGACCCCAGTAGCATCGAACCGAAGTGGCAGCGCGCGTGGGCGGAGGCGCGGGTGGCGGAGGTCGACGTCACGGCGCCGGGCGAGAAGTTCTACATGCTGAACATGTTTCCGTATCCGTCGGGCGACCTCCATGTCGGCCACGGCCGGAACTACATCCTCGGCGACGCGCTCTATCGCTACTTCCGCATGCGCGGCCGCGTGGCCCTCAACCCGATGGGGTGGGACGCGTTCGGTCTGCCGGCGGAAAACGCGGCGATCAAGCGGCGCATCCACCCCCGCGAGTGGACCCGCAGCAACATCGTCCGCATGAAGGCGCAGTTCGAGCGCTGGGGCATCCTCTACGACTGGTCGAAGGAGCTCGCGAGCTGCGATCCGGAGTACTACAAGTGGAACCAGTGGCTCTTCATCCAGCTCTACAAGCGCGGTCTCGCGT
>DASXIH010000653.1:0-12861 GCA_036498125.1 Thermoanaerobaculia bacterium | reverse complement strand
CTCCTCGGCATCGAGAAGGGGCACGCGTCGCTCTACTCGTTTGCCGACGCCGAGACGTACGTGCAGATCGACGAAAACGTGCGTGGGGCGGACGTCTTCGTCATCCAGCCGACGTCGCCGCCGGCGAACGACAATCTGATGGAGCTGCTGATCATGCTCGACGCGTTCAAGCGCTCGAGCGCGCGGCGCGTCACGGCGGTGCTTCCGTACTATGGATACGCGCGCCAGGACCGGAAGGACAAACCGCGCGTCCCCATCACGTCGAAGCTGGTCGCGGACCTCATCACGGCCGCCGGTGCCGACCGGGTGCTGACGCTTGACCTGCACGCCTCGCAGATCCAGGGATTCTTCAACATCCCGGTCGACCACCTCTTCGCGGCGCCGGTGATCGTGAAGCATCTGAAAGCGCGCGATTTACCCGATCTGACGATCGTCTCGCCGGACGCCGGTGGCGTGGAGCGGGCCCGCGCGTACGCCAAACGCCTCGGCGCCTCGCTCGCCATCATCGACAAACGGCGCATCGCGAAGAACCAGACCGAGGTGATGAACATCATCGGCGAGGTCGACGGGAGGAACGTCTTCGTCGTCGACGACATCATCGACACGGGGGGGACACTGATCCACTCGGTCGAGGCGCTGATGAGCAAAGGAGCGAAGTCGATCTCCGCCTCCTGCACCCACGCCGTCCTCTCGGGACCGGCCGTCGAGCGCATCAACAACTCGGCGCTCCAGCAGGTGATCGCGACGAACAGCATGCCGACGGCGGACAAAGAGCAGGAGTGCCCGAAGCTGAAAACGCTGTCGATCGCGGATCTGCTGGCCGAGGCCCTGAAGCGGATTCATCACGAAGACTCGGTGAGCTCCCTCTTCGAGATGTAACCGGGGAATTTTGCTGATTTCCCGGCACTTATGCCGATTTCGGATTCCATGAAGGAGTGTCTCAATGGCTGAGGTGAGTCTCGAAGTTTCGCGCCGCGAGCAGGGCGGCAAAAATGTGGCGCGCCGGCTGCGCGCGGCCGGAAAGGTTCCGGCAGTCGTCTACGGCGGCCACCGCGATCCGGTTGCGATCGAAGTCGACCGCAAAAACATCAGCGAGCTCATTCAGAAGAGCGAGCACGGCATTCGTTCGATCTTCCTCCTGAAGATGAGCGGCTCCGACCAGCAGCGTCACGCAATGATCAAGGACCTGCAGATCAATCCGATCTCGCGGAAGCTGCAGCACATCGATTTCGTCCGTGTCCTGATGGACGAAGTGATCCGCACGTCGGTTCCGGTGCACATCGGCGGCACCGCCATCGGCGTCAAGGAAGGCGGCATCCTCGATTGGCAGGTGCGCGAGCTCCACATCGAGTGCCTCCCGAACGCGATTCCCGACACGATCGAAGCCGACGTCTCGTCGCTCGGCGTTCATGACTACTTGCACGTCCGCGACCTCAAGATCCCGGAAGGCGTGAAGGTGCTCGAGGATCCGGAGCGCATCGTCGTCGGCGTCACGCATGCGAAGGCCGAAGTGGTCGAGGCCGCGGCCGTCGAAGGCGCCGCTGCGACTGCGGCGGAGCCCGAGGTCATCAAGAAGGGCAAGCCCGAAGAAGAGAAATAGTGCGCCGTGCACGGTGCGCAGAAAAGAGCCCCGCGAGAGCGGGGCTTTTTGTTTTAATGCGCGCATGTCAAGACTGACCAGGGTCGACAAGAACCAGACGACGGGCGAAACGCGGGAGCTGCTCGAGAACATGGCGAAGCTGCGCGGGAACGTGCCGAACATGTTCCGCGTGTACGCGCACCGGCCGGAAATCCTGAAGACGATGGTGGCGCACATGAACGCGGTGACGAACAGCGGGACGGTGCCGGTGCGGACGAAGGAGCTGGTGGCGACGCTCGTCTCGCGGATCAATCACTGCGAATATTGAAACCGCTCGCACACCGCGCAGGCTGCGCGGCACGGGGCCACGGATCAGCAGATGGACTCGCTGGTCGACTTCGAGAACGGGCCTTTCACTGACGCGGAGAAGGCGGCGCTCGCGTACGCGGAGCAGCTGACGCTCGACGCGCACGGCGTCGGCGACGCACTCTTCTCGAGACTGCGGGAGCATTACGACGAGGGGGAGATCGTCGAGATCTCGGCGATGGCGGGCCTCTTCAACTATTTCAATCGCGTGAACGATGCGTTGCAGATGGAGCCGACCAGGCCTGGCGAAGGGCTCTGATGGGAGAGAATGGCGGCAGTATGCGCAAGCTCGTTTTCCTGACCGCCATCGCATTCTCGATCGCGTGCGCGAAGCACGAGACGACGACACCAACACCAAACGCACCTCCGCAGAAAGGATCGTCGAAACCGGCGGCGCAGACGCAGACCACCGCCTCGTCCGCGTCCGCGGCGACCACGACCGCCGACGTCGGGCAAGCGATGCCTGCGTATGCGACCGATCTGATCAACGGAAAGAAGTTCGACATCGCGGCCGAGCATGGCAACGTCGTGTTTCTGAACCTCTGGGCGACGTGGTGCGGCCCGTGCCGCGCTGAGATCCCGGAGCTGCAGACGCTTCACCAGAAGTACGCCTCGCGCGGGTTCAAGGTCGTCGGGATCAGCCTCGACGATACCGGCGTCGACGGCGTGAAGCAATTCGTCTCGCAGCACTCGATGACCTACCCGATCGCATACGACCCCGAGCAGAAAATTGCGACGATTTTCCAGTCGTCGGTTCTCCCGACGTCGGTGATCGTCGATCGCTCCGGCCACATCGTCTGGAAGACCTTCGGTGCTGTCTCGATGGACGATCCGGCACTGAAAGACGCCCTGGCGAAAGCGCTCGACGCGAAGAGCTAGGTTCTTCAGTTTATCCCGAGCGCAGCGAGGGATCACCGGAGCAGGCGCGCAGAAGCGACATTCCAGCGCGAGACGCGCCGCTGATCCCTCGCTTCGCTCGGGATGAACTCGACTAGGCGGCTTTCCGGCGGTCGGGCGTTTTGCGCGCGACCGCGCGACGCTCGCGTTGCCGCTGGATGAAGCTCTGGACGTTGCGGGCCATCTGCGCGAGGAGAAGGCGCATCGGGACGTAAGCGAGCGCGAGTGCCAGGGTCAGGATGAGAGCGATGACGGCGAAGGTGATGACGATCGACATGTTCCACTCTCCTAGGTAGCAAACGGCAGGCCGTTGCGCGGACAATGCTGGGAGTCGTGGATACCGCTGACCTGCCTCGATTTCCGGCCCGCTTCGCCGACGCAGTCCGCGGACGCGCGGGGTGGCCGGACGGTGCCACGCCGGAAGAGATCCAAGCGATCGAAGAGCACGGAATGCTCCCGCTCGTCTATCGGTGGAGCGGGCTTCCTGCGCTGCGAGAAGGGGCGCTCCGGGCCGCCGGGCTCGAGGCGGTTCAGGTCGGGGTCTTGCGCGAGGTACTGGCGGCTCTCCCCATCACCCCGCTGGTGACGAAGGGGACGACGCTCGCCTATTCGATCTATCCGTCTCCCGACCTCCGTCCGCGGACCGACGTCGATCTGCTGATCGACGAGCGCGACCTCGAGGCGGTGCGTGCGGGTTTCACGTCGATCGGCTTCCACGAGACGGTCTCCGTCATTCGCCAGCACATGTTCTACCGCGTCGACGCGAACAGGATCATGCAGTCGTACGACGTCCACCTCGACATCACGAACAACGCGACGACCGCGGGAGTCCTGCAGTACGCGGAGCTCCGCGACCGGGCCATGCCGATTCCGGCCCTCGGCGCCATCGCACCGTCGCTCGAAGACGCGCTGCTATACGCATGCGTCCACCGCGTCGTGCACCACCACGACCTCGACCGGCTCATCTGGCTGTACGACATCCACCTGCTGTATGACGTCGTCGATCGCGGCGTCTTCTGGAGCCGTGCCGCGGAGCGCCGCGTCGTCACGATCTGCCGTCACTCGATCGCGCTGGCGCGTGAATGGTTCGGCGGCGAGGCGGGCGAGATGCCGGCCGCCGCCGGGGATGAGCCATCCGCGGTCTTCCTCGACCATGACCGCACCCGCGCCGCGCTGCTCGCCGGCGACCTCGCCGCACTTCCCACATGGCGGCAGCGCCTCCAGGTTCTCCGCACGCTCGCGTTCCCGCCGGTCGAGTACATGGAACAGGCGTTCGAGATCCGGTCGCGGGCGCTGTTGCCCCTCTTCTATGTTTGGCGCAGTGTGCGAGGCGTGGCGCGGCTGTTTCGTCGTGTCAGTGGAACCACGAGCCGCCGTTGACGTCGATCGTGGTGCCGTTGAGGTAGTCGGCGAGCGGGGAGGCGAGGAAGAGGATCACGCCGGCGACGTCGTCGACCGTTCCGACGCGACGCAACGGCACCTGATTCACGATGTCGTCGTAGTGCGCCTCCAGCTCCGACTTCGCCATCTCCGTCTCGATGAACCCCGGCGCGACGCACGTCGACGTGATGTTGTCCTTCGCGCAGCCGCGGGCGATCGAGATCGTCAGATTGACGAGTGCCGCCTTCGACGCGCCGTAGTCGGCGAACTCCGTCTCGCCGCGGTAGGCGGCGCGCGACGCGATGTTGATGACCTTTCCGCCGCCGTGCTTGCGCATGACGCGCATCGCGAGGAAAGCCGCGTTCGCGGCGCCGAAGACGTTCAGGGCGAAGGTGCGGTGCCAGGCTGCCTGCCAGTGCTCGTAGCTGTCGCCGTCGAACGGGTTCATCTCGAACGTGGCAGCGTTGTTCACGAGGACGTCGAGACGGCCGCAGCGCTGCTCGACCATGTCGATCATCGTCTCGACGTCGGTCGGGTTGCCGACGTCCGCGCGCACCGTGAACGCCCGATCGCCGATCTCGCGTGCGAGCGCGGTGGCTTCCGCTTCGCTCCGGTGGTAGTTGACCGCCACGATCGCGTTCGATGCGGCGAGCATCCGTGCCGCAGCGGCGCCGATGCCGCGGGAAGCGCCAGTGACGAGGATGACTCTACCGCCAAGATCGATCGACATTGGCGGTAGAGTCTAAGCGATGAGCGGCCGCGTGGAAGTCACGCTCTACACGCGCGAAGGGTGTCACCTCTGCGACAAAGCGAAGGCCGCGATCCGCGACGCCGAGGCGCTTTTCCGATTGGAGATCGACCTCCACGAAGTCGACGTCGATGATGACGACGAGCTGTACGCGCGTTTCACGAACGACGTCCCGGTCATCTATGTCGGCGGCAACGAAGCGTTCCGGCACCGCGTCGACCCCCGCGAGCTCGCGGAGGCCGTTCGCGCTATTCCGCCTTCGACTTCCACTCCTCGTTCGTGATCTTCCAGGCGCCCGCTTCTTTCACGAGCGTGACCTTTCCCGTCGACGTTTCCCCCTTCTCCTTCGCTTCGGTGAGGAGAATCGCGGTGTCGCCGTCGACCGAGCCGGCGGTGATCTTCAGCGTCTTCGGCGTCATCGCCTGAACGAGCGGCAGCATCTTCGGGAAATCGGGATCGTTCATCTGGGCCGCACGTTCCTTGCTCACCGCTTTCTTGAGGCCCGCGATGTTGCCGGCGAGAAGCACCTTCCGGTACGCCTCATACGCTTTTCCCGGCTCGCCGCCGCCCGCGGGAAGCATCTTGCCCTTGAGATCGGCCTTCGGATCGGGCGGCTTCACCGTCGTCAAAGGCACGTCGAAGTTGATGTCGTATTGATAGGTGTCGCCGAAGAAGTCGTCCGGCTTCGGAAGATAGAGCCGGCCGGCGACATGCGAGGCGCTGAGGTCCTTCAGGTCGAGCTTCTGCGCGCCGACGCTCGAGAACTGCGTACCGCCTTCCTTGCGGTGCGTCGTGTAGATCTGCAGCGAAATGACGTCTTTCTCGTCGTTGATCAGCCATTGGATGCCGTTGATCGGCGTCTTCATCGTCGCGGACATCAGCTCCATGTCGTCGAGGAGCGCCGTCTGCGGCAACTCGGTGTCGGTTGCGATGACCCACGTGACCGTCTTCTTCTTATCGAACGGATCCGGACGGGTGACGGCATACGCGTACTTCAGCTTCGAGACGTTGCCGTTCATGGTCAGCGTTCCGCTGACCTTCGCGGCGTCGGCGAAAGCAGCCGCCGAGACGAGGAGCGTCAGCGCCGCGAGTGAGCGTCGGATATACATCTTCTTTCCTCCAATTCTTACGAATGGATTGGAACTTAATGTGCCGACGGGATGCGGGCTGTGACGCCGGTCATCAAATGAGTCCGCGGTCGCGGAGCTCGCCTTTGACGAACGCGTAGACGATGGGCGCCATGACGATTCCGCCGGCGCCGAACGCCGCCTCGCCGATGATGATCGCCATCAGGATTTCCCACGCCTGCGAGTCGGTCTCGCTGCCGACAATGCGCGAGTTGATCAGGTACTCGAGCTTGTGGATCAGGATGAGGAAGACGAGCGAGGCGATGGCGGTCGGCACCGAGACGCCGAGGGAGAGGACGGCGATCACAGTGTTCGAGATGAGATTCCCGACCACCGGAAGGAGGCCGCAGACGAAGGTGATGAAGATCAGCGTCGTCCGGAACGGAAGCGTGACGCCGAACGCCGGGAGGATGCCGAGGAGATAGATGCCGGTGAGGACCGTGTTTACGGCAGAGATCTTCGTCTGCGCCACCGCGATGCGTGAGAAGGCGTCGCTGAAGCGTGTCACTTTCTCGAAGAGCTGCCGCGCGAGCGGACCGCGGAGCTGCTCGTCGTGATGCGTCACGCGCCGGAAGAAGACGAGCACCGCGAGCAGGGTGCCCATGATCGTGTGCACCAGGCCGATGCTGATCCACCCTCCGGCAGCGCGGACGTTCTGGGAGTGACTCTTCAGCCAGTCGGCGAGCGCGATCTTGAAGTTCTCTGCGTCCGTCAGCACATCGGGGATGAATTCCTGTCCGTACCCGCCAAGCCACGCGCGCGTGGTCAGGAGGATGTGCGCCATCTGGTTCATCATGTCCGGCAGCCTGCCGGCGCTGTGACGCCAGACCGTCATCGTCAGCGCGACCCCACCCGTGGCAATGGCAGCGCTGACGATCAGCACGCTGAGGAGCGAGAGGGTCCGCGCCGCGCCGCCCGTGCGCCGCATCGCGCGGTTGACGCGGTCGAGCGTCAGGTAGAGCGCCAGTCCGGCGACGAGCGCCGAGACGAGATGCTGCACGAGGATGAAAATCACCGCGGCGCCGATCAGCGCCCACGCGGCAATCTCCTCCCATTCGCGGCCGGCTTGCGGCTCCGCGAGGTCCTCGACAGGCGTGAGCGGGTTCGTGCTCATCGCCTCGATTGTAGACTCACTGCTTGTTCACGAGTTTCCGGCGGCTGAAGTGGGAGGTGTTTCCGTCGCGGTCGATCGCGATCGCGGCGACGGACAGCGCGCCGCCGCGGAGGTCGATCGTCCCCTCGGTGTGCGAGAGCTGACGCGGCCACGGCACGACGGCGCGGAAGTGGCCCGAGGCGTCCGCGATCGCGGAGCCGGCGAAATTGAACTCGCCGACGGACGGAAGGCGCAGGCGTGTGAGGCCGGTGTCGTCGCGCGACTCGACGTCATTGCGCCGGAGCGCCTCGCGTACGGAGCTGAGGTCCTGCGCGTTCTCCTGGATGTGTTTCCGCAGTTCGGACGTGACGTACGAGGTGTAGATCTCGACCGTCGTATTCGGGCAGGCCGACCCTTCCACGGTGATCTGACCCTCGCCCTCGTTGCCGGAGGTCGACGTCGCGTCGACGCGCGGCGTTCCCGTCGTCCCGAGCGACTCTGGATCGCACGTGACCGTCGACGACTCCTCCGGCGCTGCGCCGATGCCGATGACCGCACCGCCGTTCTCGTTGAAATGATTCGTCGCGATCCGGTTGTGCTTCGCGGGCGCTCCCGCTGCTTCGCCGACCACGGCGCCGCTGTGGTTCCAGACGATGTCGTTGAACTCGATGTTCGAATTCACGGCGCGCGGCCGCAGGACGATTCCGACTGCGTTGTCGACGACCTGCGATCCGCGAATCAGGTTGCCGCGGCCGTCGACTTCGATCCCGATGCCGGGATTGTTCGTGACGGCGCAGCGGGCCACGACCGCGGCCGAGACGTGGAGCGCCACCGCGCTTTCGGACGGGCTGCCGCAGCGGGTGACTTCGCTGTCCGACATGTCGAAGAGCGTGTTCCCCTCGGCCGAGACGCCGTGTTGCGAGCGATCGGAGATGGCGACGTGGCGCAGCGTGACGCTCCCCGCGGTCGCGACGAGCCCGTTCTCGCCGTTGCCGCCGATGATGCTCCGCTCGATCGACAGATCGGCGTTCGTACGGACGCCGGTGCGGCCGTCGCGGATCTCAATCACCTGAATCGCTCCCGGGGCCTCGAAGGAGAGCCCGTTGTCGCCCGTCGTGATGACTTGGAGATCGACGTGCGGGCGGGGCGGACGCGGATCGCCGCTGCGCGGCTGAAGGTCGTATCCGCCGGTTCCGACGACGCGCCCGGTCAGGAACGAATGCAACGTGCCGTCGACGGTCGTGCCGGCGCGGCGCAGCGATGGAAGCGGGGAGGTGAGGCGGATGACCCACGGCTCACCGCCCGAGTTGCCGACCGGAACGAAGCGCATCGCATTCGGACCGTCGATCGCGTTCGCGTTCGTGATGAACTGCCGCAGCGAGCCCTGGATGCTCGCGCCATCTCTCACGTTGGTCACGACGTTCTCGCTGAAGCCGAAATCGACGTTGCGGACGTCCGCGCCGGCGACCGAGATCCTCGCGACGTGCTTCGCCGTCGCCAGCTGGCGTGCGTCATCGGACTGGCCTCCGAAACGTCCGGCGTAGCAGGGGCCCGCGATGACGAGCGTCGTCGTCGCGCCGTTTCCGTTGTCGCAGATTGCGCCGGTCGAACCGTAGGTCTGTTCCGGCCATGCGCCTTCGCGATTGGCGATCGTGCGGGAGTCGACCGCGACCCAATAGGAGCCGCCGGCGACGGAGGGGAACGAGTAGGTGCCGTTCTGCGAGGTCGTCGTGCTCGTCAGCAGGCCAGCGTCGCGGTAAAGCATGACGGTCGCGCCGGCGGCCGGGCGGAACTCGCTCCGGACGGCGTAGGCGCGCGGATCATTGAAGATCGTTCCGGAGATCGTCGCTGCACCGGCAGCCACCGTGAGCGCGAGCGCAGCAATCGCTGAGGATAGACGGACGAGCATGCCTGCCAGATTAACCCATCCGCATCAAAAAAACGGCGTTCCGGCGTCAGTGGAAGTCGTAGCTCTGGACGTCGTGTAACCCATCGAGCGGCCAGAACTTCTCCGCGCGCACCGAAGCCTGCCCCTCGCTGTTCTGGACGATCCCTTCGACGATCAGCCCCGAGGAGCGGAGGATGACGTTCCGGTACTCTGCGAACAGCGGCGGATTGACGATCGCCTGGGAGAGGCCGGTCTCGTCTTCGAGCGTGAGGAAGACGAATCCTTTCGCCGTTCCTGGCCGCTGCCGCACGATGACCGCCCCCGCCGTCGCGACACGCGAGCCGTTCGGGACGCATTTGAGGTCCGCCGCCGCAAGGACGTTTTCCTGCCGCAAGCGGTCCCGAAAATGTTCCAGCAGGTGCGGTCCCGCGGTCATTTCCATGGCGGCGTAGTCCGCGAGCGTGTTTTCGGCGTTGGACATTTCGGGGAGGGGGCTTTGCGGGCTTTGCGGGCTTTTGGCGGGTGCACGCCCCTCACCCGTCGCCTCGCTGCTCTCGGCGCCACCCTCTCCCGGAGGGAGAGGGGCTGCGCTTCTTGTCACTCCCTCTCCCTCCGGGAGAGGGTGGCGTGAAGCGCCGGGTGAGGGGCGTGCCCCCGCGCAAACCTCGAACATCTCCCCCGCCGCTTTTGCGGCCTTCGACGCTTGCCAGAGCGCGGCGCGGCGGGTGAGGCCGAGGGAGGCGAGGGCGCCGGCGTAGGCGAGCTTCGTGAGCTGGTCGTTGCGCACTTGCGCGCGGTGCGCGAGATCGTCGGCCGAGACGAACGGCTGCGCGGCTTCGATCCGCTTCACGGTGGTCGCGCGGAGGCCCTTCACGAAACGCATCCCGAGGCGTATGCCGCCGTTTTCCCAGCGGCACATCCAGCCGGAGTGATTGATGTCGATCGGAAAGACCTTGATGCCGTGGCGCTGCGCGTCCTTCACGAGCGTCGCGGGATGGTAGAAGCCCATCGGCCACGCGTTGAGCAGTGCGACATAGAACGCGGCGGGATGGCGCGCCTTCAGGTACGCGCTGGCGTACGCGATCAGCGCGAAGCTCGCGGCATGCGACTCCGGGAAGCCGTACAGCGCGAATGAGGTGATCGACTTGACGATCTGGTCCTGCGCCGGCTGATCGATCCCGTTCTTCGTCATCCCCGCGCGGAGCCGCTTCTCGATCTCCACCATTCGCTGCATCGAGCGCTTGAACCCCATCGCGCGCCGCAGCTCCTCCGCCTCGCCGCCGGTGAAGTTCGCCGCCACCATCGCGATGCGAAGCAGTTGCTCCTGAAAGAGCGGCACGCCGAGGGTGCGCTCGAGGATCGGCGCGAGGCAGGGGTGCGGATACTCGACCTTCGCTCGTCCCTGGCGGCGGTCGAAGAACGGCTTGATCATCCCGCCGACGATCGGTCCGGGCCGGATGATTGCCACCTGCACCACGATGTCGTAGAACTTCTCCGGCGCGTTGCGCGGCAGCGACGCCATCTGCGCGCGGCTCTCGACCTGGAACATGCCGATGGTGTCGGCCTCGTTGAGCATCTTGTAGACGAGCGGATCGCCCTGCGGCAGGTGCGCCAGGTCGACGTGTTTGCGCTCGTGCGTCTCGATGAGCGGGATCATCTCTTCGATCGCGGCGAGCATGCCGAGGCCGAGGAGGTCGACCTTGATGATGCCGAGGTCCGCGCAGTCGTCCTTGTCCCACTGGATGACGACGCGGCCGGGCATCGACGCCGGCTCCAGCGGCACCACCTCGTCGAGACGCCCTTTCGCCATCACCATCCCGCCCGAGTGCTGGCCGAGGTGCCGCGGCAGGCTCTGGATCTCCAGATAGAGCCGCATGAAGTGCTGCAGGCGGAGGTCCTCCGGATCGAAGCCGTTCTTCGCAAGCTCGGCCGGCAATGCGGCGATCTGCTCCCGGATCTCGCCGAAGTTCCAGGTGCTGACGCATTTCGAGAGCTTGTCGACCTGCTCGGCGGAGTAGCCGAGCGCTTTGCCGACTTCGCGCGCGGCGCTGCGGTCGCGGTAGGTGATGACGTTCGCGGTCATCGCCGATCCGTGGACGCCGTATTTCGCGTAGACGTGCTGGATGACTTTCTCGCGCTGGTCGCCCGACGGCAGATCCAAATCGATATCCGGCCACTCGCCCCGCTCCTCGGACAGGAAGCGTTCGAACAGCAGGTCCATCTTCACCGGATCGACGGCAGTGATGCCGAGGGCGTAACAGACCGCGCTGTTCGCGGCCGAGCCGCGGCCCTGCACGAGGATGTTCTCGCGGTTGCAGAACCGGACGATGTCCCAGACGATGAGGAAGTAGCCGGCGAGATCGAGCTTCTCGATCATGTTCAGCTCTTTCTCGATCTGCCGCTGCGCGGGCGCGTCGAGCGGCCGGAAGCGCGACGTCGCGGCGTTCCAGGCGATCTTGCGGAGAAACGACATGTTCGTCTCGCCGGGCGGCAGCGGGAAGTCGGGGAACTGGTAGCCGAGGTCGGCGAGCGTGAAGTCGAGCGTGTTCGCCAGCTCCCACGCGTGATCGATCGCCTCCGGCAGGTCCGCGAACAACGCGCTCATCTCGTCTGCGGTCTTGATGTGACGCTCCCGGTTGATGCCGAGAAGCCGCCCCGCCCTGTCGACGTTTTGCCCTTCGCGGATGCAGGTGAGGACGTCGTGCAGCTCCTTGTTCTCCGTCCGGGCGTAGCGGACGCCGTTCGTCGCGATGAGCGGAAGCCGCTTGCGCCGCGCATACGCGATCAGCATCTGGTTGCGGTGCTCTTCCTCGCGGATGCGGTGTCGCTGCAGTTCGACGTGCGTCCGCCCTTGGAACGTCCCGGCGATCCGGTCGATGACTTCCGGGTCGTCGCGCGTCAGACAGTGCAAACCCTCCGCGTACTGCTCGATGAGATCCCACGAGTAGAGCGGCTCGCCTTTCGGCTTCCCCAGCGCGCCCGCCGTGATCAGTTTGCAGAGGTTCTTGTATCCGGTGCGGTTGCCGACGAGCAGCGACGCCCGCTTCCCGTTCTCCAGCACCATCTCCGCTCCCACCAGCGCTCTCACCCCCGCCTTTTTCGCCGCCGTATAAAACCGCGGCGCCCCGTACACGCCGTTCCGATCGATCAATGCCATGGCTGGAACGCCGCGGTCCGCCGCGGTGCCGATGAGGTCTTCCGGTAGCGAGGCGCTGTCGAGGAAGGAGAAGGCGGAGGAAGAGCGCATTTCGGCGTAGGGGCGGGGGGAGGTGTGCTGCTGGTTCAGTGTCTTCGGTTTTTCGTCTTCTTCCACACGATACGACCCGCCCCATTGCTCGTGGACGTAGGGGATGTGGTCGTATTGGGAGGAGAGAGGGAAGCCGGGAGGACGAGACGAGGACATTGAGGTTCGAAGTTCGAGGTTCGAGGTTCGAATTAAGAAGTGGCGGGATTGGTCTTCTTTGCGATCGTTGTCAGGATGGCGACAAGTTCGTTCGCTTCGGTGATGAGCGGCACGAGACGTTTATCGTTCGAGAAAGCTCCGATCAAGCGAAGCCAGTAGTGGGCTTCTCGCGACTCTTTCAGTGCAATTCGAACTTTCGAATGGAAGTCGGCTTTGCTATGGGCGCCGCGTGCTTCTTCGAGGTTTGCGCCGATCGAAGTGGCAGCTCGGACGAGCTGATTCATCGCATTTCGATTTACCTTGCGTCCCAGCGTGCGATCCATCCGCAACACACGGCACGCAAAGTCGAAAGCCCGTTCATCAATATCAATTCGCACCTC
>DASXIH010000652.1:0-4115 GCA_036498125.1 Thermoanaerobaculia bacterium | reverse complement strand
CCCGCTTCTGCAAACGCGTGAAACTGCGCCGGAACTCGTCGCTCGTCAGCAGCGCGTCGCCGAATCCCCGCAACGCCTGCTCGTAGTCGTTGTCCGGCGCAATCCAGCTCGTGTTCGTCTTCGCCTCGCGCGACGCCTTCTCGAGGAACTGCCGTAGGCGCTCGCTCTCGATCGGCCAGACGCCGAGGAGGTTCTGATAAATCATCAGCTCCACGTTCGGGTCAGGAACGGCGTCCTTGCGCAACGGCACGTTCATCTTCGACCAGCGGCGCACCGCCGCCTCCCACTGCTCCGGGAGCTCGGAGAGCACGGCGATGCGCGCCCGTACGTCCTGACTCCGTTTCGTGTCGTGCGTCGACGTCGCGTTCAGCGTATCCGGCCAATCGCGCGCGACCCGCTCGTTGCGCTGGTGGAACTCCTCGAGCCCGTCGCGTTGCGGCTCGCGTCCCGGATCGCCGCCGACCTCGTTCAGCGTCAGCAGCCGGTTGTAGTTGTAGAACGCCGTGTCCTCGACGCCTTTCGCCATCACGCGGCCGGTGAACTGCTGCCACCGCATCACGAACGCAAGCCAGTGATCGCGTTCCGCGGCGGCATACGGCGGCGGGTCGACGAACAGCACCCGCTCGAGGAACGTGAAGAGTCGCGGATCGAGCGCGGCGCCGGAACGTTCGCGTGCGCAGGAAAGCGCGCGCTCGATGATTGCGCGGTCCGCCTCGCTCACCTCCTCGTCGCGGATGTACGTCCGGTACACCTCCATGCACGCAGTCACCTCGGTGAGCGCGAGGACGAGCTCCGCCGGCGCGAAGTCGCGCGCGTTGCGGTCAGCCATCGCGAGGCCGGAGAGGTGCTTGCCGAGGCGCCGCATCTCGCCCGAGAAGAGCTCGTGGATCACCTGCTTCTTCCGCTCGTACTCGATGTCCGCGAACGACTTCGTGATGCCGGTGAACGAGCGATAAAACGCGTCGAGCTTCGCGAGCCCCGCGCCGTCGATGAAGAGATTGTTCAGCGTCGAGAGGAAGTCGTACCCCGTCGTTCCGCTGACCGGAAACTCGCGCGGCAACTGCTCGTCGTCCGTGAGGATCTTCTCGACGACGATGTAGAACGGCTCGTCACCGCCGATCCGCGACTGCAGCTTCTTCATGTGCGCGATCGGGTCGTAGAGGCCGTCGATGTGGTCGATGCGGAGGCCGGTGACCTTCCCCTCCGCGATCAGCTCGAGCGTCCTGCGGTTGCGCGCCTCGAACACCTCCGGATTCTCCACGCGGACGCCGACGAGGTCCGTGACATCGAAGAAGCGCCGGTAGTTGATCTTCTCGCTCGCGATGCGCCAATACGCGAGCCGGTACCACTGCGCGTCGAGCAGCGCGTCGAGCCGGTCGACGTCGGCGTTGATCTTCACGACTTCGGCTTCCAGCGCAGCGCGGAAACCGGGGTCCTGTTCGTAGATCCGCCCGATCGTCTCCTTCAGGAACTTGCTGTTCGCAGCCGCCTCTTCGCTCTGTGCGATCTCGTGCAGCTCCAGGCTCGCCGACGAGCCGGCGATCTCGCGCAGGATCAGCCGGTACGACTCCGGCGCGAGCGGGAGCCGGTTCTCGTAATAGGTGAAGAAGAAACCGTCGCGATCGAAGCCGAGCTTGATCTCCTGCGCTTCCAGCACTTCGCCGTACGGACGCCCGAGAATCGGGAGAAGCACCTTCGGATGCGCGTCAACGTCGAAGTAGTGCATGAAGCGCGATCGGGGGCCGTTCTCGAGCACGCTCATCCACCACGCGTTTTCGGCCGAGGCCGCCATGTGGTTCGGGACGACGTCGAGCAGAAGGCCGAGCTCGTTGCGCTGTAGCTCCTCGTGCAAGGCGTTGAAATCGTCCTCGCTGCCGAGCTCGGGGTTCAGCGCCGCGGCGTCGACGACGTCGTAGCCGTGCGGGCTTCCCTTTCTCGCCTTCAGGATGGGCGACGCGTAAACATCGGAAATCCCAAGCTCCGCGAGATACGAAGCGATGCGTCGCGCGGAATCGAACGTAAAGCCGGAGTTGAACTGCAGCCTGTACGTGGCGAGCGGGACACGGTACATCCGCACTCTGCAGTTGCACGAGCGCTGCCCGCGACCCACATTGAACGGCACCGGGCTTGCGAGAGAGGGACGATACCTAGGAGGCCCTATGTCCCGCGTCGAGCCGAAGAATTCGAGCGAACCAAAGCGCTACGGCGACCCCCGCCGCACCCGCGAAGAGCGCGTCGCGAAGAAGCCTTCCCAAGCGGAGGGGGAGGAACAGACGGTCGATGAGGCGCTCCAGAATCAGGAGCGCGAATCCGAGCACCAGCGTTCGTGAAACCTCACGCCCCGACCGGCCTTTGGAAGGCCAGCTTGGGCGTTCGAAAGGCGGACATGCGCCTTCGGAACGCCTAGTTCCGCCTTCGGAACGCCTACTTCCGCCTTCGAAAGGCCTACTTACGCCTTCGGAACGCCTACTTACGCCTTTGGAACGCCTACTTACGCCTTCGGAAGGCTCTGCGGGGCGTTCGAAAGTACCATCGTGACCAATGAGGACCATCGTCGCGATCAGCGGCAGCCTTCGCTCGGGCTCATCGAACGCGCAGCTGCTCCGGGCGGCGGCGAGCGTCGCACCCGCGGGAGTGCGGTTCGTCTTCTGCGAGGCGATGAGCGAGCTCCCGCACTTCAATCCTGATCTCGACGCGGAAGGCTCGGCAGCGCCGGAGCCGGTGCGGCAACTGCGCGAGTTGTTGATCGCCGCTGATGCCATCCTGATCTCCTGCCCCGAATACGCGCACGGCGTTCCGGGTGCGTTCAAGAACATGCTCGACTGGCTCGTCTCGACCGGCGAGCTGGTCGGAAAACCGGTCGCGCTCCTCAACGCTTCACCGGTAGGCGGCGAGTACGCGCAGAACGCCATCCTCGAGACGCTGCGGACGATGAACTGGAAGGTCGTCGACGCCGCGTGCCGCGTCGAGCCGTTCGTCAAGCGCAAGGGCGCGCTCGACGAGGATGCGCTGCAGACCCTGCGCGACGCCGTGAACGCCCTCCTCGTGAACTAAAATCGCGCCATGCCCCAGGTGCCGCCGCTCGATGTCGTCGGGCGTGATCTCCTCGTCGTTCCGGCGTGGCGGCGGACGCTCACGCTGGCGATCCTCGGCGCGCAGCATCTGTATCATCTGGAGCATCACCTTTATCCGCAGGTACCGCATCACAACTGGCCGGAGCTGGCGCGTCGGCTCGACCCGCACTTCGAGCGCGCCGGTCTCGTTCCGGTGAGGCTGTTCTTCTGATGGACGACGAAAGCGGATTTCTCTCGACGCTGATCGGCGACGGCAGATCGCTCCTGACGCTCACCGCGCTCGTTCTCGTCGGCGCCGGCGCGTTCGCAGTCTTCCAGGCGTCGACCGGCAGTTTCCTGCCGCAGGACACGGCATACCTCGGCATGAGCGCGGAGAAACTCTGCACGCTGCACGGCTGCCGCATCGTGCACTTCATGGTGCACGACCGCATCTCGTTCGGCGGCGTGCTCATCGCGATCGGCACCGTCTATCTCTGGCTTTCCGAGTTCGCGCTGCGCCGCCGCGAGACGTGGGCGTGGTGGGCGTTCGCGATCAGCGGCGGCGCCGGGTTTCTCAGCTTTCTCGCGTACCTCGGGTACGGATATCTCGACACATGGCACGGGGTGGCGACGCTGGTGCTCGCGCCGATCTTTGCGGCGGGGATGTTCATGACGCGGCCTCGCGCCGGCGAGGGCGCCGGCGCCACACAGAGGCTGCGGTTCGACTTGCGGTCGCGTAGAGGGGTCGGACGACTGCTGGTGCTCGGCTCGACATTCGGCATCGTCTGCGCCGGGCTGACGATCATGACGGTCGGCATGACGAGCGTGTTCGTGCCGACGGATCTCACCTACATGGGCGTGACACCGGAAGAGCTGCGCTCCTTCAACGCGCACCTCGTCCCGCTCATCGCCCACGATCGCGCCGGGTTCGGTGGCGCGCTCGTTTCGTGCGGCCTCGCGATGTTCCTTGCCGCGCTCTACGGCTTCCCGTCGCGCAGCCTCTGGCAGGCCCTCGGCATCGCCGGCCTCTCCGGCTTCGGCGCAGCGATCCTGGTACACCCC
>DASXIH010000651.1:0-3314 GCA_036498125.1 Thermoanaerobaculia bacterium | reverse complement strand
GACGCTCGACGCGCAGATCCTCGACGACGGCGACGGGCTTTACCTGAGCTGGGACGTGATCGATGACTTCTTCCGCGACGGCGTGCTCGCGTCAATGTGGGAGTCGTATTGCCGATTCGTCGAGCGTCTGGCGGTCGACGAGGGGGCCTGGGACGACGAGTGGCGCGACCTGCTGCCGCCCGAGCAGCGGCGGCGCCGCATCGACGCGAATGCGACGTCGATGGCGGTGCCGCGCGAGACGTTGCACGAGCGCGTGCTGCAGCAGGCGCGGCGCACTCCCGATCGCGTGGCCGTAGTCGCCCCCGATGGCACGATGACATACGCCGAGGTGGTCGGGCGGGCGTCGGCGCTGGCGCGGGAGCTCCGGAGCGCCGGGGCGCGGCCCAACGAGCTGGTGGCCATCGTGCTGCCGAAGGGCGGGGCGCAGGTCGTGGCCGCACTCGGCGTTCAACTGTCGGGCGCGGCATATCTGCCGATCGACATCGCTACCCCGCCCGCACGGATCGAAGAGCTGCTGCTCCTCGGCGAGGCGCGCTTCGCCGTCGCCGCCGACAGCGTCCCGCTGTCGCCGGCGGTGAAGAACATCGTCGCCACCGGCACCATCGATGCCGATCACGACGCCGGTCCCGCCGGACCGGACGACCTCGCCTACGTCATCTTCACCTCCGGCTCCACAGGGACGCCGAAGGGGGTGATGATCCGCCACAGCGCCGCGGCGAACACGGTCCGCGACATCAACCAACGTTTCGGTCTGAGCGCGGATGACCGCACCATCGCCCTCTCCTCGCTCAGCTTCGACCTGTCGGTGTGGGACATTTTCGGGACGCTTTCCTGCGGTGGCGCGATCGTGATTCCGGAGGGCGACGGCGCGCGCGATCCCGCATACCTGGCGCGACTGATCGAGGAGCACGGCGTCACGATCTGGAACTCTGTCCCGAGCTATCTCCAACTGCTCGCCGAACACGCCCCCGATCCGCGCCGCCTGCGCACGTTGCGGCTGGCGATGCTCAGCGGCGACTGGATACCGGTCTCGCTTCCAGGGCGGCTTCCCGTCCCGATCGTCAGCCTGGGCGGGGCGACGGAGGCCTCGATCTGGTCGATCTTCCATTCGATCGAGCGCGTCGATCCCACTTGGACGAGCATCCCCTACGGCAAGCCGCTCGCGAATCAACAGTTCTACGTCCTCGACGAGCGGATGGAGGATTGCCCGGAAGGCGTTGAGGGCGAGCTGTACATCGGTGGCGACGGCCTCGCTGACGGCTACTGGCGCGACGCCGCACGGACCGCGACGAGCTTCGTCGTGCATCCGCAAAAAGGCCGGCTGTACCGAACCGGCGACTGGGGCCGTTTCCGGCCGAGTGCAGAGATCGAATTCCTCGGACGCAGGGATGGCCAGGTGAAGATCGCCGGCCACCGGGTCGAGCTTGGTGAGGTCGAGGCGACGATGCTTCGCTGCTCCGGCGTGCGCGAGGCCGTCGCGGTCACGTTCAATGACGAGCATGCACAGAAGCGGCTCGCGGCGTTCTATGCCGGCGGCGCCGCTGCGGCCGAGGTGCGGGCGCAGCTCGAGGCGCTCCTGCCGGCTTACATGGTTCCTTCTCGCCTCGCGCCGATCGAGTCGATGCCGCTCAGCGCGAACGGCAAGGTCGATCGCAACGCCCTCGCTGCGCGCGCGGCCGCGAAGCAGGGGACCGCGCTGGAGCGCTTCTTCGCCGCGCCGGCGATGCTGAAGGCCCCCGCCGAGCGCCGCCGCTTCGTGGCGGAGGGGCGCGGCGTGCGGCACGACGTCGCCGGGACCACCTCGACGTCGCTCCGCGTTTCCGACGACCTTCCGCAACGCGCCGCGGCGTGGAAGTCCGTCCGCGACTTTGCCGGCCTGGTCACGCTCGCGCAGATCGAGGCGCTCGTGGCGGGACTGCGCGCCTTCGAGAGCGAAGGGCGTGTGCGCCGCGCCTATCCATCCGCCGGCGAGACCTGGAGCGTGCAGCTCTATCTCCACGTGCAGCCGTCGCGCGTAGAGGGGTTGCAGGAAGGCGTCTACTACTACCAGCCGCTGCAGCACGAACTCTTGCGGCTCGCGGGTGCGGCATCCATCGACGCGGCCATGCACGTTCCCGCGAATCAGAAAATGTTCGGCGACGCGGCGTTCTCGCTCGTCTTCATCGCGGACCTCGACGCCATCCGTCCGATGTACGGCGACCACGCCGAGGCTTTCGCCTGGATGGAGGCGGGCCACATGGCCCAGATCCTTCGCCAGACCGCGGCGGAGCATGGCCTCGGGCTCTGCCTGGTGGGCCTCTTCGACGTCGACCCGCTGCGCCGCGCGCTCGGACTCGGCGAAGGGCACCTCGCCGTCGGTTCGATGGTCGGCGGCGTGCCGCGCGCCGTGGAGCAGCCGGCCGTCGTCGAGCCGAGAAGCTCCTCCCACGTTCCGGCCGTCGCCGATGCGACCACGGAAGGCATCGCCGCGATCTGGCGCGACGTGCTGGAGATCCCCTCCGTCCCGCTCGACGAGCGTTTCTTCGAGCTGGGCGGCACGTCGTTCTCCATTCTGGCCGTGCAGCGCGAATTGCTCGCGCGCCTGGGGAGGGAGGTGAGCATCACGGACCTCTTCCGCCATTCCACTGTTGCGGCGCTCGCCGAGCATCTCCGCGGCGGCTCAGGCCCCGGCGGAGCGGCTGGCGAAGAGGCTGACGATCTGGCCGCGAAGCGCCGACTCCGCCGCACCCTCCGTCAGGCCCAGGCGGGAGGAGCGCCGCGTTGAGCTCGCGCAACGACATCGCCATCATCGGTGCGGCCTGCCGGTTTCCCGGCGCGTCGAATCCCCGCGCGTTCTGGCGAAACCTTCGCGACGGCGTCGAGTCGATTCGCCGCGTGCCCAGCGAGACGCTGCGCGAATGGGGCGTGCCGGAGAGCGACCTCGCCCATCCCGGCTTCGTTCCCGCGGGCGGCGTGCTCGACGGCGTCGAGGACTTCGACGCGGAGTTCTTCCGCATCATCCCCCGCCACGCTGAAATGCTCGACCCGCAACAACGCCTCCTGCTCGAATGCGCGTGGGAAGTGCTCGAGAGCGCCGGCTACGATCCCGAGCAGGTCCCCGGCGCGGCGGGCGTGTATCTCTCGATCGCGCGCAGTAGCTACGCGCAAGCAGAGCCGCGCACGGCCGTCGAGCGTCTCGTCGCCTATGCCTCGGAGGAGAAGGACTACGCGGCCACGCGCATCTCCTACAAGCTGAATCTCAAGGGTCCGAGCCTGACCGTGCAGTCGGCCAGCTCGAGTTCCCTCGTCGCCGTGCACATGGCTTGTCAGAGTCT
>DASXIH010000650.1:0-2531 GCA_036498125.1 Thermoanaerobaculia bacterium | reverse complement strand
TTCGATCGCGAGGTTGAGTCCTTCGCTCTTCTGTAGCAGCTCCTGAATCTCGGGATCGGGCTCGGTCTTCGCGATGCGTGGATCGAGTTCGGTGAAGACGATCTCCGGCACCGGGAGGCCGGCGGCGCGCGCCAACTCGCCGGAAACCAGTTCGGCGATGAGCGCGCGGATGCCTTGTCCCGCGCCGCGGAATTTGAGGACGTATGTGCCGTCATCATCGCCCGCCACGATGGCCGGTAATGAGCCGCCCTCGCGCAGCGGCATGACGTACTCGGTCGCGTTGATGGTGCGGATCATCGGCGGCCGAGATCATATGGTAGCGATTCGTGGGACGATGCGCCGCTCGTGGCACTCACCTCCACCATCTACAACGCATCCGTCGAACTGAACGACGTCGACCGCGGCGTGTATGAGTCGATTGCGTTGCGGCTGGCGATGCACCCGTCGGAGACGATGGAGTACATGGCGACGCGAGTGATGGCGTATTGCCTCGAATACACCGAGGGGATCGAGATGACGGCGGGGCTGTCGGATGGGGATGAGCCGGCGATCGTCGTGCGGGATCTCACCGGACGCATCACGGCGTGGATCGAGGTCGGTCTGCCGGATGCCGATCGGTTGCATCGCGCGAGCAAGCTGGCACCGCGCGTCGCGGTTTACACGCACCGCGACATTCGCATCCTTCTCGGTCAGCTCGAGGGCCGGCGCATCCATCGCGCCGAGGATCTGGCGATCTATTCGTTCGCGGGCGATTTCATCCGCGATCTTGCCTCGCATTTCGAGCGGCGCTCGAATCTATCGCTTTCGATCACTGAGCGGCATCTGTATCTCGACATCAACGGTCACGCGCTCGCGACGGTCGTGGAGCAGCACGGTGTTACGGCACGTTGAACGCCGGCGAGGCCGCCGGCGCCCCACTGAGAACGAACCGAACCTCCCCCGCGTTTCCGCCCGGCAGTACGACGATTTGGTGGTGTGATGGCTGCTCCCGTTCTTCTTTCGTGCGAGGCGCTGACGAAGTCGTTCACGGCGCGGCCGCTGTTCGAGAACCTCGGCTTCGCGATCGCGGAGGGGGATCACGTTGGGCTGATTGGGCCGAACGGATCGGGAAAGTCGACGCTGCTGAAGATCCTGGCGGGCGTCGAGTTGCCCGACTCCGGCCGGCGCGCGGTGCGGAAGGGCGTGCGCATCGGCTACGTGCCGCAGGATGCGGTCTTCACTCCTGGCCTGACCGCCGAAGACGTGCTGCTCGATGCGCTGAGCGCGACGGACCTGGACGAATACGAGAAGTCGTCGCGCATCGGACGTGCCCTCGGGAAGGCGGGATTCACCGATCGGACGCAGGTGACGGACACGCTCTCCGGCGGCTGGCGAAAGCGTCTCGCGATCGCGCGCGAGCTTGCGCTCGAGCCCGACATCCTCCTGCTCGACGAGCCGACGAATCACCTCGACGTCGAGGCGATCCTCTGGCTCGAGGCGCTCCTCACCAGCGAGCCGGAAGCGTTCGTGGTCGTCAGCCACGACCGCTATTTCCTCGAGAACGTCGCCCATCGCATGCTGGAGCTGAATCGCGTCTATCCCGACGGCTTGCTGCAAGGCGAGGGGAGCTACAGCGACTTTCTCGCAACGCGCGACGCCGTGCTCGCCAACGAGGCGGCGTATCAGTCGACACTGGCGAATCTCGTCCGCCGCGAGATGGAGTGGCTGCGCCGCGGACCGAAAGCGCGGACGACGAAAGCGAAAGCGCGCATCGACAACGCGGGAAGGCTCATCGACGAATTGGAGGAAGGCCGCGAGCGCGCACGCACCGCCAGCGCCGGAATCGACTTCACGTCGTCGGGCCGCAAGACGAAGCGCCTCTGGCTCGGCAAGGCTCTCCGCAAGCGCCTCGGCGACCGCCCGCTCGTCGATTCTCTCGATCTTCTCTTGACGCCCGGGGAGCGCCTCGGCGTCCTCGGTCCCAACGGCGCCGGCAAGACGACGTTGCTGCGAATGATCGCCGGCGAGCTCGCGCCGGACGCGGGAACGATCGAGCAGGCGGACCGGCTCCGCGTCGTCTATTTCGAACAGAACCGCGAGAGTCTCGATCCGTCCCTCACGCTCAAGCGCGCGCTCGCGCCGGAGGGGGATGCGGTCGTCTACAACGACCGTTCGATGCACGTGACGTCGTGGGCGAAGCGCTTCCTCTTTCGTCCGGAGCAGCTCGAGACCTCGGTGTCGAAGCTCTCCGGCGGCGAAAAGGCGCGCATCGTTCTCGCGCGGCTGATGCTGCGGCCGGCGGACCTGCTGCTGCTCGACGAGCCGACCAACGATCTCGACATCCCGACGCTCGACGTCCTCGAGGAGGCGCTTCTGGAGTTCCCCGGCGCGCTGGTGCTCGTCACGCACGATCGCTATCTGCTCGAACGCGTCTCGACGAAAATCCTGGCGCTCGACGGGCGGGGCGGGACGGAGTTCTTCGCCGATTACGGACAGTGGAGCTCTCCCCGTGTAGCGCAGGCTTCCAGCCTGCGCCCCGGGACGCAGGCTGG
>DASXIH010000649.1:0-2520 GCA_036498125.1 Thermoanaerobaculia bacterium | reverse complement strand
CATCGGCGCTTGCTCGCGGCGCTCGAAGCCCTGCGGGCCGAGGGGGCGCCAGCGTCGCCGCCGGCGCGCGCCGACATCGAGCGCCGTCATCCCGCGCTCGCGCCGTATCTCCGTCTGCTCGACCATTGCGTGAGCAGCTATCCCGACGTTCTGGTCGGCCGCAAAGAGCCGACGCAAATCCTCTTCCCCGCCGGCTCGCTCGCGCTGGTCGAGGAGATCTATCGCGGCAACGCCCTGACCGAGTACTACAACAACCTCGTCGCCGATGCGGTGGTCGACTTCGTTCGTGGCGCCTCGCGCCGCGTGCGCATCCTCGAGATCGGGGGCGGTACCGGCGGGACCACACAGGCCGTGTTGCCCGCGGTGGCTGCGGCTGGCGTGCCGGTCGACTACCTCTTCACCGACCTCTCCCAAGGCTTTCTCCGCGGCGCGCGGGAGCGGTGGGAGCGCGAATATCCGTTCGTCCGCTACCAGCTCTTCGACGTCGAGCAGCCGTCCGGCGTCGACGAGCCGGTCGACGTGATCGTAGCCGCGAACGTCCTGCACGCCACGCGCGACCTGCGGACCTCCCTGCGCGCCGCCCAGCGCCTCCTCGCGCCCGGCGGGATCGTCGTCCTCAACGAGATCAGCCGGATGCAACTCTTCGCCACGCTGACCTTCGGCCTCACGCCCGGGTGGTGGCGATACGAGGACGAGCGCGAGCGCCTTCCGCATGGACCGGCCGCCAGTCCGGAGTCGTGGCTGCGGCTCCTCGAGGAATGCGGATTTCGCGATGCCCGAGTGCTATCGGCCGAGACCGGAATTCAGGCGGTGATCGTCGCCACGGCGGGCGACGGCGTACGCCGTTCCACCGAACCGCTCGAAGCGATCTTCGCCGAGGTGTTGAAGGTTCCGGTCGAAGAGATTCACGCCGGCGAGCCGTTCGATCGCTATGGGCTCGAGTCGCTCACCGCGCTGCAGATCATCGACCGCCTCGAGACGCGCTACGGCACGCTGCCGAAGACGCTTCTCTTCGAGCACAACACCATCTCCAAGCTCGCCGCCTATCTCGAATCCAATGGGGCGCCGGCGCCGGCGCCCGTGCCGGCGAAAACAGAAATCGTGGACGACGACGGGATCGCCATCGTCGGCATGGCCGGCCGCTATCCCGGCGCGGAGACGCTCGACGATTTCTGGCTTCTGCTCCGCGACGGCCGGAGCGCGGTCGGCCCGATTCCTCGCGATCGCTGGGACGTCGAGCGCTACTTCGATTCGCGGCCCGGCACGCCGGGTCGCAGCTACAACCGTAACGGCGGCTTTCTCGCGGACATCCGCGGCTTCGACGCCGCGCTCTTCCACATCAGTCCGCGCGAGGCGCGCTCGATGGATCCGCAGGAGCGTCTGTTCCTGGAGACCGTGTGGCACTGCCTCGAGGATGCCGGCCACTCCGCGTCGTCGCTCGACGGGCGCGGCGGCGTCGGCGTTTTCGCCGGCGTCATGTACAACGCGTATCAGTGGAACGCCACGGAGTCGTGGGCGGAGGGCGGCGGCAGCGCAGCCGCGGGCTCGGCGCATTGGTCGGTCGCCAATCGGGTTTCGTTCTTCTTCGATTTTCATGGGCCGAGTCTCGCCGTCGACACGGCCTGCTCCTCGTCGCTCGCGGCCATCCACCTCGCTTGCCAGAGCCTCCGCGACGGCGACTGCCGCGCCGCTGTCGCAGGCGGCGTGAACCTGATCACCCATCCGCTGCACGACATTCAGCTCAGCGAAATGACGATGTTGTCGGCGAGCGGCGAGTGTGCGCCATTCGCAAAAGGGGCCGACGGCTTCGTGGCCGGCGAAGGAGTGGGGGCGGTCCTGCTCCGCCCTCTCGCCGATGCCTTGCGCGACGGCGACCGGATCTACGGCGTGATCCGCGGCACGGCCATGAACGCGGGCGGCCGCACGTCCGGCTACACGGTTCCCGATCCCGCCGCGCAAGCCGCGGTGATCGAGCGTGCCTTGGAGCGCGCCGGCGTGGCGGCCTCCGACGTCAGCTGCATCGAAGCGCACGGCACCGGCACGAACCTCGGCGATCCGATCGAGCTGCGCGGGCTGCAGAAAGCGTTCGCCACCGAGGCGCGCGGCTTCTGCGCGCTCGGCTCCGTGAAATTCAACGTCGGACACTGCGAGTCGGCGGCCGGCATCGCCGCGCTGACCAAGGTGCTGCTGCAACTGCGGCACGGCACGCTCGTCCCCGGCATCGGCGACCGCGATCTCAATCCGCTCCTCGACCTGGAGCGTTCGCCGTTCATCATTCCGCGCCGCGCCCAGGCGTGGACGGGACGGCGGATCGCCGGCATCAGCTCGTTCGGCGCGGGAGGGGCGAATGCCCACGTCGTCGTCGAAGGGATGGACCGCCGGCCGGCCGCCCGCAGCGAGCATGGGCCGCGGTTGATCGTCGCCTCCGCGAAAACGCCGGAGACGCTGCGCCGCGTGCTCGAGCGCCTTTCCGATTCCATCACCGACGACATGCCGCTGGCCGACGTCGCCTTCACGCTG
>DASXIH010000648.1:0-7441 GCA_036498125.1 Thermoanaerobaculia bacterium | reverse complement strand
TGGCCGGCTCGCCGCCGGCGAGGCTCACCGGACGGATCGGATCGCCCGTGTGCCATTCGTGCTGGCGGGGCACCATCCAGACGCGTCCCTGCTCCCAGCCCGACACGTTCAGGAGCGTCAGATGGGCGTCGCCCTTGCCGGCTTCAAGTCCGTTGACGAAGTAGCCGTTCGCATCGGTCGTGACGGCGAGCGGCTGGTTGCCGAACTTGATCGGCACCTTCGACTCGCCGACGATGCGCTCGCCGTCGCGAATCGTGAGGCGGAGCGTTTGCCCGTCATATCGCTCGATCGCCTTTTCGACGGGCAAAGGATCGCCGCCCCGCGGATCGTCGATTCCAGCAAGCGGCCAGATGACGACCGTGTTGATGCCGCCGCTGCGGTTCGTGAGAACGGACTGCGTCAGGACTTCGCCCTTGTCGTCCGACACCGTCACTTTGTGCGGCGTCGACGGGCGAAGCCCGCTCGCGCTGATGACCAGAGACTCGCCGGGCGCGTAGGACTCGCGCCGTGAATGCGGCGCGTCGCCGACGAGGACGATCTCTTTCGGCCCGGACGTCCCGCCGAGTTTCTCGCGCGGGATGCGGATGTCGACCCCGCGAAGCAGCGGCGCGGGCGACTTGATGCGCTCGTCCCAGATCTCGGTCGTACGGTCGCCGAGGTAGACCCGGAGGTGAAGCTCCGGAACTCCCGCGAAGATCGCGTCGAGGCCGACCTCGATCGGGATCTTGAATTCACCGGCGGCATCAGTCGTACCGCCGCCGAGCGGATTGGTGGCGTCTTTCAGCGACGCGCGGACGAAGAGACCGCCCACGCCCGCGCCGCTCTCCTCCTCATGCACACTGCCGTGAATGGTGAACCGGATCGCCATGCAGACTCCTTTCGTTGCCAGGAGTAGTGACGAAACCGGCGCGAGCGTTTCACGCCGTACGGCGCCGGCTACGCGCCGCATAGATGTTTTTCATGATGGGGGGCCTCTAACCACAGGCGGCCCTATATTGAGGGCATGCAGTCAGCGGCGGTTCGCACGAATGCAGCGTCCTGCGAGCCATCCGGACGCCGGCAGCAACGCGGCACCGACAGCCCGACGCCGGTGGCGGCGTCGCGTTTCAGCCGCGATCTGAGCCGCATCCCGGCGGGGTCGCTGCAGCGAAAGCTGACCGTCGGCGCCGCGGGGGACACGCACGAGCAGGAAGCCGATCGCGTGGCGGCGACCGTCATGAGGAAGAGCGACTCCTGTGGATGCGGCGGCAAGTGTGGCAGTTGCGCCGAAGGAACCACCGCGCCGCTCGTTCAGAAGCGCGACGTGGGCGGCAGCGCGCATGGCGTGGGCGCCGCGCCACCCATCGTGCACGACGTGATCGGTACGGCGGGCCAGCCGCTGGACGCCTCGGCGCGGACGTTCATGGAGTCGCGTTTCGGCCGGCCGCTCGACGTGGTCCGCGTCCATACCGGTCCGGCGGCGGCGGAGTCGGCGCGGAGCGTTCACGCGCGGGCGTACACCGTCGGCCGGCACATGGTGTTCGGCGCGAACCAATACGCGCCGCACAGCAGCTCCGGGCGCGAGCTGATTGCACACGAGCTCGCGCACGTCATGCAGCAGGGCGGCGGAGACTCGTCCGTCGTGCAACGTGCGGAGGTGGACGACCGCTCGTGCGCCGGGCTGACGGACATCGAGAGCGACGTCGACACGAAGGTGAACAAGGAGCTCGCCGACGCACGGAAAGCAGCTGGAACGCCGCCGCCGTTGAAGGACTTCGTCGATGAGGCGATCCCCCGTCTCGCGGGCTCGAGCCCGATCGGACCGATCGAGAGCTTCATCGAAGGCTTGGGAGCAACGAAAGCAGAGATTCCGCCCAGCTCTCTCGCGGGGACGAAATACAGCGGTGTCGACGCCGTCAACAAGTTCTACAAACTCCACACGCTCGGCGTGGCCCACGTGGTCGGTTCGCATTCGCTGATCCACGGCATCTGCGTCGGCGCGGATAAGGTCGGCCACTTTTTTCAGCAGGGGCTCGACTACGCGAGAGTCGTTGCTTCGAGCAAGGCAACGTCCAACGCAACGAAAGTGGCCGAGGCGGAGAGTGCCGGACGTGCGCTGGAGATCGGACTTCAAGGCCTGTCGTCGACCGGCGTCTACTCGAATGCCGACCAGTCGGCGAATCGGGCCGGACTCGATTTCTGGGCCGACCTGGTCGCAGACCACACCAAGTACAAGTTCGCCATCAAGAACTACATCACGGCGAAGTGGAACGAACAGTCCAACCCGAGCTTCTACGAGAAATCGGTCGGTGGCGTGGTCTGGAGCAACCTGTTGGCCGGCGACTGGAAGGGGCCCTTCACGTCCGGAGGAGGGAAGGGATTCGGATCTCCGATCGATTCTCACGTGAAGCTCAGTGCCACGGCGTCAAGCGTCACCGGCTCCTACGAATGGCCCGCCGCGAAACCGACGAACAAAGGAACGCTGACCGGCAAGATCACTCAACGGACGACCGCGGTGAGCGGGACTCTGCCGGGCAAGCCGGCCGTCTCTGACACGCCGGTCAGCGGCGTCCAGATCGATTTCGATTGGAAGGAAGGCACCGCGAACGGAAAAGGCGTGTGGAGCTCCGTCGACGAACAGAATCTCGACGGAACGTGGGGAGTGGGACCTGCAAGCTCGGGAGCGGGACTCTGGACGCTGAAGAAGAGCTGACACGGTATCCTCTAGCCACTCATGACCACCGGCCTCCGGCGCGACCTCGGCACGATCGAGTCGTACGCGACTCTTCTCGGCATGCTGATCGGCGCCGGGATCTTCAAGGTCACGGGGGAGGCGTGGCAGCTCACCGGCGCGAGCCTGATCCTCGGCTACGTCATCCTGGCGCCTGCCGTCCTCGCCACGTCGGCCGCGTACTCGGTCTTCCTCTCCACGCCCCTCGGCCGCGAGCCGGGCGGCGAGTACACGAACATCTCGCGGACCTTCGGCGGCTACGGCCTCGCCTTCATCGGCGCGTGGCTGAAGATCATTTCGTACATCGGTGCGCTCGCGTACCTCGCGCGCGCCTTCGCTGACTACGCGCAGCATCTCGTGCGCGTCGATGCGACGCTGCTCGCCACCGGCGCGCTCGTGTTCTTCTACGTCATTCACGTCGCAGGCGTCCGCTGGTTCGGACGGTTGCAGGTGTGGATGTGCGTCATTCTCGGCGTCTCGCTGGTCGTGCTCATCGTGCCGGGACTGTTCGCCCTGCACCGCGAGTACTACTTCCCCTTCTTCCCGCATGGACTCCGCGGCTTCGCGGCGAGCCTGCCGCCGCTCTTCTTCGCGTACGCCGGCTTCGAGTCGCTCGCGCAGACGGCGGGGGAGGTGAGCGACAGCACGCGCCGGCTGCCGCGCGTCTTCGTGCGCGGAATCAGCGCCACGCTCGTCATCTATTTCCTGATGTCGCTCGTCGGCCTCGGCACGCTCGCTCCGGAACGGCTTCGCGTGTCGACCGCGCCGATGGCGGAGGCAGCGGCGGGATATCTCTCCGCCGGTGGCGCCGGAATCGTAATCATCGGCGCGCTGATGGCGCTGACGACGTCGGTGAACGCAACGATGCTGGTGCCTTCACGAATCGCGATCGTGCTCGCGAACGACCGCCTCGCGCCGCGATGGATCGGAAGCATTTCACGGCGCACCGGCAGCCCGATCGCGGGTCTCACGCTGACGCTCGCCGGCGCGCTGGCGCTGTTGCTGACGAATCAGATCGGACTCGCGCTCAATATCGCCGTCTATGCGCTCGTCCTGCTCTACCTGCTGCACAGCGTTGCGTTGTTGTTGTTGCCGCGGCGCAATCCGGAGCTGTTCGCGCTCGTCACCGTCGCGCTTCCGCTGTGGCTGCAGCGCGCGCTCGCGATTCTGTCGATCGTCTGCATGGCGGCGCTGATGATTCAGATCTCGGTTTCGACGATCGAGTTGCTCCTGTTCTGGGCGGCGATCGGCGCGGCGCTCTATTTATGGTCACGCCGTATAGCGAACCGCCGGACTGCCGGCGGGATAGAAGACGCCGAGGAGCCGGAGCTCGCCTGAGCCGGTGTTCTCGACGCAGTGGCGCTGGCGGATCGGGAGAAAGATGCAGGAGCCGGCGGCGATCGGCGTCGACGACGCGCCGGCGTGCATGACGCCCTCGCCGCCGAGGATGCAGATCACCTCTTCGTAGAGGTGGAAGTGATCGGGCGCGCGTCCCGGCGGGATCGCGCCGACGAACTGCGTGACCTCGGCCTGCACCAGCTCCGCGTACCAGCGGTCGGCGGTCTTCTGGCGCGGCTGATCGGCAAGTTTCAGCCGTTCGACTCTGCGCCCCGTGGGGTTCGCGGGCGTGAGTGAGCTGACGTATGTGCCGTGGCCGTTCAGCGTGAGCGACGCGCCGGCGGGGACGTAGATCCCTTCATCGTTGGCGAGGTCGTAGAGGACTTCGTCGTGCGCGTCGTTCGAGAACGTGTGCTCGCCGACGAGGTCGATGACGCGGAGAGCAATCATGGCGTGGCCGAAATGGCGCCAGATGCGCACCGCGCCCGCACTCTCCGGCTCGCCTTCGTGCATCGTCGCCACGCGGCAGCCGCCTTCGAGCTCGACCGACATGGCGTACATTATCGCTGTGAGCACGCAGGAAGACGGCATCCGCGCCACGAACCAGGACTTCATCCGCTACGACCAGGTCGAGAAGCGCCAGAGCTACCACCTCGCCGAGACGGCGGGCGAGGACCAGTTCGACGACGACTTCGTCATCCGCACCTGCGACATGCGCTCGCCCACGTTTGCTCGCGACCTCGGCGAAGCGTTGCGCGAGATCGGGTTCGCGATCCTCTCCGGCCACGGCGTCGATCCGTCGCTGTACGACGAGGCGGAGGCGAAGATCGGGGAGATGTTCGGCCGCCTCTCGATGGACGACAAGATGTGCTACCGCGCGCAGCGGCACGGGTCGGTCAACCAGGGCTACTTCCCGATCAAAGAGACGAGCAACATGCACCCGGACCTCGTCGAGGGCTGGGTCTTCTGCCGCCGCGCGTTCGAGGAAGGCGACTTCTGGCCGCTCGCCGAATACCGCGAGTTCTTCCGGCAGATCGTCGCGGCGCACGAGCGGCTGATCCTTCCGGTGATGCAGGCGATGCTTCAGTCCCTCGGCTGCGATCCGCATCTGTACGACGCGAAGCTCACCGGCACGAACTTCGGCCTCCGTCTCAATTACTACCCGCCGATGTCCGCCGAGGACGACGCTTCCGGCGCCGCGAGGCTCCTCGGCCACGAGGACGTCGACCTCTTCACGTTCCTCCCGGCGCCGCGCACCGAGGGGCTGCAGATCCTCAATCGCCGCAACATGAAATGGGTCCGCGTGGCCGCGCCGCCCGGCACGATCATCCTCAACACCGGCGACTACATGCAGCGGATCAGCAACGACATCTTCCCCTCGACGACGCATCGCGTGAGCAAGCCGCGCGACGCCTCACGCCGCGGCTCACCACGCGTCTCCTTCCCGATGGCGGTCTACGTCTGGGAAGACGAGCTCCTCGAAGTCCTCCCATGCACCGGCACGCCGAAGTACCCGCCCGTGAAAGCGATCGAGTTCCACACGAGCATCACGAGCAAGTTCTACGGCGACGAGTACGCGGTGAAGGCGTAGCCTTGCGTGCGCGCTGAAGCAAACCTCCGAAAAATACTCCCGCGGCGCATCGTCGGTCTTGGCGACGCGTACTACCTCCAGGGCCGGGTGATTGACATCGATCTCACCGAGGACGGTCTCATCGAGGCGCATGTCCGCGGAGAGCGCGTATACCGGGTTCTGCTCGAGATCGACGGTGACGGCATTGACCTGAGCTGTACCTGCCCCTGGTTCCAACGACAAGGGGAAGAGTGCAAGCACATCTGGGCGGCGATCCGCGCCGCTGGCAGCAGCGGTCTGCTGCCGGAACGGGAGCTTCACCCCGTCATCACCTACGACGCGGAGACGTGGGATCCGCCCCGGCTTCAGTCCGTCGCCAGAATCCGCGAAGCGCCGCCGCCGTGGAAGCGCTTTCTCGACGCGGTTGGTCCCGAGCCGCCGGTTCATTCAAAGCCTCCCCAGGCGGTGCCTGAGGAGTTCGCGTACGTCATCGCGCAAGCATCGCCGCACGTCCGCCCCCTCGTCCTGAACCTGTTCGGACGTTCGCACAAGAAGAACGGCGAATGGGGAGGCTGGCGGAGGGTGCAACTGTCGGAGGCGAACCTGCCGCTCCTCCCGCAATTCGACCGCGAGACGATCGGGCTCCTCTCGACGCGCCAATGGGGAATGCGAATCGAACAGACGGTCAGCGTCAGCCCTGCGATGACGCCGTGGTGGATGGAGAGACTGGCTCGCGCCGGACAGCTCTACATCGAGCAACGCGACGGCGTCCTGCTTCCGATCGGATGGGACGAGGGGCCGGCGTGGTCATTTCGAGCCGCGATCACCAGCGATTCCGCGGAGTCGAAATACCGCATTGCCGGGGAGATTCGTCGTGGCGACGAAACGCTGCCGCTGAGCGAGGTCGACGCGATTTTTCCCGGAGCGATCGTGACGAAGGGCCGTGCGAGCCCCTTCGAGGCAGCCGGGAACGCGTCGTGGCTCAACGCGCTGACCGCAAGCGGTCCGGTGGAAGTCCCGCATGCCGACGCCGAACGTTTTCGCGAAGCGTTGCTCAAAGCACCGGCTCGCGACATCTCGATTCCCGAGGAGCTCGGCTGGACGATCATCGATGAACGGCCGCTGCCCGTTCTGAAACTGCAGCAACAGCCGTGGACCGCGGAACTGATCGGCGATCTCGAGTTTCTCTATGGCGAGTGGCTGGTTCCGAGCCGTTCCACGGAACTGCAGAAGACGTCCGGCCGGAGCCTGATTCGCAGGCACCCACAGCTCGAAGGTTCGTTCCGTTCGCGTCTGGCCGGGCTCGCGATGAGCACACGGGAGGGATATCGCTTTCGCGCGGCTCAATTCGAGGATGCCGCTCGCAAGCTCATTGCGGAGGGATGGACGCTCCGGATCGATGCGCATCCCGTCCATGTTGCGGCGGACCTCGACGTGAACCTGTCGAGCGGTATCGACTGGTTCGACCTGAACGTCACCGCGACGTTCGGCGATGTCAGCGTCGCTCTTCCCGAGCTCCTCGCCGCGGAGGAGACGAACCGCTCGATGATGCGCTTGCCCGATGGCTCGTACGGCATCGTCCCGTCGTCGTGGAAGGAGTCGCTCGGCCCCGTATTCGATCTCGGCAGGCGGGAGGGGAATGGCGTTCGCTTCCGGCTTCCGCAGGCGCTTCTGATCGAGTCTCTCCTCCAGTCGACGCGGCACAAGTCGGACGTCGCGTTCGGGGATCTCTGCCGGCGAGTCGCGCACGCGGCGCCCGAGCCGCGGAATGAGCCACCGACGCTCATGACGGTGCTGCGGCCCTATCAGCGTGCCGGCCTCGG
>DASXIH010000647.1:0-4177 GCA_036498125.1 Thermoanaerobaculia bacterium | reverse complement strand
TCTGCGAGAGCTGGTCGGGCGTGAGCCGGTCGGCGCGCTTCACGAGGGGGATGACCTTGTAGCTGCGGCCCTGGATGCTGAAGCGGTTGACGTAGTTGCCGCCGAGGAGCGTCGAGAGATCGCGGCCGGCCTGGGAGAGATCGACGCCCTGCGCCCGCAGCTTGTCGCGGTCGAACACGACGCGCGTCTGCGGCTGGTCGAACTTCAGGTCGGTGTCGGCGTACATGAACTTCCCGCTCTTCATCGCCTTCTGCACGATCTCGTTGGCGAACTGGGCGAGCTGCTGCGGCTCCGCGGTCGAGACGATCGCAAAGTCGACCGGGAAGCCTTCGCCGCCCGGCAGCGACGGCGGGACGAGCTGGATCGAGCGGATGCCGGGGATCTGCGAGGTCTTCTGCTGCAGATCGGTGACGATCTGCTGGATGTTGCGCTTCCGCTGGTTGAGCGGCTTGACCACCATGCCGCCGAAACCGCCGCTCGGCAGGATGATCTGGAACGTCGCCTTCTTCTCCGGCAGCGCCTCGTAGATCTTCATGACTTCTTTGGCGAACAGTTTCGCCTGATCGATCGTCGAGTTTGCCGCCGTCTGCGCGATGCCGAAGACGAAGTTCTGGTCTTCGGCCGGCGCCAGTTCCTTCTGCGAGAAGAGATAGAAGGGGAAGACGAGGAAGACGACGACCGCCCAGACCGTGATGACGATCGGGCGGTACCGCAGCGTCGATCCTAGCATCCGCGTGTAGAGCACGCGGACCTTCTCGAACTGCCGGTTGATGAACCCGGCGAAGCCGCGTTCCGTGTCGCCTTCGCGCAGGAGCTTCGATCCCATCATCGGCGACAGCGTCAGCGCGACGATGCCGGAGATGAAGACGGCGCCTGCGAGCGTGAACGCGAACTCGCGGAAGAGCGAGCCGGTGAGGCCGCCCTGCAATGCGACCGGCGTGTAGACCGTCGCGAGGGTGATCGTCATCGCGATGATCGGCGCGATCAGCTCGCGTGCGGCGTCCATCGCCGCCTGCACCGGAGTCTTCCCCATGTGCAGGTGGCGCTCGATGTTCTCGACCATGACGATCGCGTCGTCGACGACGAGACCGACCGACAAGACGACCGCCAGAAGCGTGAGCAGGTTGATCGTGAATCCGAAGATCGCCATCAGCAGGACGGCACCGATGAGGGAGACCGGAATCGCGACGACCGGGATGATCACGCCGCGCACGGAGCCGAGGAACAGGAAGATGACGAGGATGACGATGAGCAGCGTCTCGGTGAGGGTCTTGAGCACCTCGTCGATCGCGGTCTGGATGTACTCGGACGAGTCGTACGGAACGCCGACGCTCATGCCGGTCGGCAGCTGCGCCTGGATCTCGGGGATCTCGGCGCGGACGCGCTTCATGACGTCGAGCGTGTTTGCGGTCGGGAGCACGAAGATGCCGATGAACACCGCCGTCTGGCCGTTGAAGCTGACTTCCTGGTCGTAGGTCTCGGCGCCGAGGACGACGTCGGCGATGTCGCCGAGGCGTACGACGTCGTTGCCGTTCTGCTTGACGACGAGCTGCTTGAACTCCGGCACCGTCTGTAGGTTCGTGTTCGCGACGAGGTTGACCGAGGTCATGGTCCCCTTCGTCGCGCCGAGCGCTGCAAGATAGTTGTTCGCCGCGAGCGCGTTGTTCACCTCGGACGGCGAGATGCCGCGCGCAGCCATGCGGCGCGGGTCGAGCCAGACGCGCATCGCAAACGTGCGGTCGCCGAAGATCTCGGCGCGCTGCACGCCCGGAACGGCGCTCAGTTTCGGCTGGACGACGCGGGTGAGGTAGTCGGTGATCTGGTTCTGGTCGAGGTCTTTCGACGAGAAGCCGAGATAGCCGGCGGCGAAGTTACTGTCGGTCGTCTGCAGGTCGATGATCGGCGCTTCCGATTCGGGCGGAAGCTGGTTGCGCACCTGCGCCACCTTCGACTGGATCTGCGTCAGCGCCGCGTTGGTGTCGAAGTTCAGTTTGAGGTGGACGGTGATCCGGCTGATGCCCTGCGAGCTCGAAGACTCCAGGAAGTCGATCCCGTCGGCGCCCGCGATGGAGCGCTCCAGCGGCGCCGTGATGAATCCGCGGACGAGGTCCGCATTCGCACCGACGTAAATGGTCGAGACGACGACGTTCGCCATGTCGCTGCGCGGGAACTGGCGCACGATGAGCGTCCGGATCGACTGCAACCCCGCGATCAGGATCACGAGGTTCACCACCATCGCGAGGACGGGGCGCCGGATGAAGAGATCTGTGAATTTCACTTAGCTGTTCTCCGGCTTCGGGTTCGAGCTGTTCGCCGGCAGGACGCTGTTGTTGATGATGACGGCGGCACCGGGGCGGAGCTTGAACGAGCCGGAGGTGACGACCTCGTCGCCCTGTTTCACGCCGCTGAGGACCGCGACCTGATCGCCGCGTGCAGCGCCCAGCTTCACGAACTGCTGGCGCACGCCGCGATAGGGCTTGCCTTTGTCGTCCTTCATGTCGGTGACGATGTAGACCGAGTCGCCGAACGGCGCGTAGACGACGGCCGACGACGGGATCATGACGACGTCCGTGGCGCCGCCGCTCGAGAGCTTCGCCTCGACGTACATGCCGGGGCGGAGCTTGCCGGATGCGTTGTCGAAGATCGCCTGCACGCGGACGTTGCGTGTCGTCTCGTCGACGACCGAGTCGAGGGCCGCGACCTTGCCGAATTCCGACTTGCCGAGGGCGTCCGAAACGACCTCGATCGCGCTGCCCTTCGTCATCGATGCCAGCTGCTGCTGCGGAACGGCGAAGTTGACGTACGCGGGGCGGATGGCTTCGAGCGAGACGATCGGCGCGCCGCCGGCCACGTACTGGCCGAGGTTCACCTCGCGGATCCCGAGGACCCCGGCGAACGGGGCGCGGATCGTCTTGCGCTCGATCGTCGCCTTGATCTGATTGACGTTTGCGTCGGCCGACTTGTACTCGGCGACCGCCTGGTCGTAGTTCTGCTGCGGGACGATGCCCTTCTGCGCGAGACCTTGATTGCGTCCGAGGGCGAGATGCGCGAGCTCGAGCTGCGCCTGTGCGGCGGCGAGCTGCGCGCGCTCCTGGCGCGTGTCGATGCGCACGAGGACGTCGCCTTTCGAGACGTTCCGGCCGGACTCGAAGAGGATCTGCTCGACGATACCCGGCAGGTCGGCTGCGACCGTGACGCCGTTGACCGCGGCGACGCTGCCGATCGCGTTGAGCGTACCGGTCCACCGCTCCTGCTTCGCGACGACGGTCGTGACGGCCTCCGGAGGCGGCGTCCAGCTCTGCGACATCGCGGCCTTGATCTGGAAAAACTTGAAGCTGCCCACCGCCGCGATGAACGCAACGAGGACAAGAACCGTGACTGCCATCCTCTTTTTCATGCTTTGGCCTTGAACTCTATAACTGAGATGTGAACGAAACGGTCACGGTACGTTGAAAATTCACAAGTGATAGTGTCCATCCCATGTCAGAACGATCGAAGCAGGCCTTTCTCGACACGTACGACCGGGAACATGCGACGACGATGCGGGTGCTCCGCGCGTATCCCGAAGATAAGCTGGATCTTAAGCCGGCGCCGTCGATGAAATCGGCGAAGCAGCTCTCGTGGGTGTTCGTCCTCGAGTGTTACCTCGGCCAGAAGGTGTGGCGGGACGAGTTCAAGTCCGGAGTGCCGTCCGGCAAGCCGCCGCAAGAGCCGGAGTCCTGGAGCGAGATTCTTCAGTCCGTAGAGAAGGCGTACGCCGAGTTCCGGGCGCTCATCGCCGCCGCCTCGGTCGAGTCGCTCGAAGAGGAGGTCCACTTCATGACCGCCCCGAAGACCCTCGGCCCGATCACCCGCATGAACTGGCTCTGGTTCCTCCTCCACGACCAGATCCACCACCGCGGCCAGCTGTCGATCTACCTCCGGATGGCCGGCGGCAAGCTCCCGTCGATCTACGGCCCAACCGCCGACGAGCCGTGGGTCTAGGAGGCGTCGCCGGAGGCGCCTCTCGAGGGTAGCCGGTGGCGAGCGCGCAGCGCCGCCACCGGATCGCGAACGTTCGCATGAAATGCCGCCCCGGTAGGGGCGGCAGATGCATGCTCCGATCTCTGCCGCCCTGCCGGGGCGGTATTTTCTCTAGGACCTTCGAAACCCGGTGGCGGCGCTTGCGCGCTCGCCA
>DASXIH010000646.1:0-12637 GCA_036498125.1 Thermoanaerobaculia bacterium | reverse complement strand
GAGCGCGCCGGCCGCCTCTTTTTCCTCGGCGTCGGCGGGAGCGCCGGCAACTGCTCGCACGCGGTCAATGACTTTCGGAAGATCGTCGGCATCGAGTCCTACGCGCCGACCGACAACGTCTCCGAGCTCACCGCCCGTACGAACGACGAGGGGTGGGAGACGGTCTTCGTCGAGTGGCTGAAGACCAGCCGGTTGTCGAAGAACGACATGATCTTCATCTTCTCTGTCGGCGGCGGAAACCTCGAGAAGAACATCAGCCCCAACCTCGTCCGCGCGTTGCAGTACGCGCAAACGGTCGGGGCTCAGGTCGTCGGCGTGGTTGGCCGCGACGGCGGCTACACCGCGCGCGTCGCGGATGCGTGTGTGATCGTTCCGACCGTCAATCCCGACACCATCACGCCGCACTCCGAGGCGTTCCAGGCGGTCATCTGGCACCTCCTCGTGTCGCATCCGCTGCTCAAGGCAAGAGAAACCAAATGGGAGTCCGCATCGCTTGAAGCGAGCCGTATTTCTTGATCGCGACGGTGTGATCAACCGCGCAGTCGTCCAGGACGGGAAGCCGTTCCCTCCGCGATCCGTCGCCGAGCTCGAGGTGTTGCCCGACGCGAAGGACGCGTTGCTGCGCCTGCGCGATGCCGGCTACATGCTGATCGTCGTCACGAACCAGCCCGACGTCGCGCGCGGGACGCAGACCCAGTCGCAGGTCGAGGAGATCAATGCCCGCCTCGCGACGGAGCTCGCGATCGACGAATTCATGGTCTGCTACCACGACGACGCGGCCGGATGCGCTTGCCGTAAGCCGAGTCCCGGCGGCCTGCTCGAAGCGGCCGAGCGTCACCAGGTCGACCTCACCAACTCCTTCATCGTCGGCGACCGCTGGCGCGACGTCGAGGCTGGACAGCGGGCCGGCTGCACGCCGTTCTTCATCGACTACGGGTACTCCGAACGCGAGCCCCAGCAGCCGTTCTTGCGCGTGCGATCGCTCGCCGAGGCAGCGGAACAGATCGTCACGGACTCGGGACGGAGGGTGAATGACGAAGGTCAATGATCTGAAGGTGAAGCTCTTCGCCGACGGCGCGGACAAAGCCGGCATGCTGGAGATGTACCGCAAGCCGTTCGTCAAAGGCTTCACCACCAACCCGACCCTCATGCGCAAGGCGGGCGTCAGCGACTACCGCGGCTTCGCCCGCGAGATCCTCGAAGCGATTCCCGACCGGCCGATCTCGTTCGAAGTCTTCTCCGACGAGTTCGACGAAATGGAACGCCAGGCGCGCGAGATCGCGACCTGGGGGCCGAACGTCTACGTCAAGATTCCGATCACCAACACCCGCCGCGAGCCGGCGTACGACCTCGTCCACGCGCTCGCGCACGAAGGGGTGAAAGTCAACGTCACGGCGATGATGACGCTTGACCAGGTCCACGCGGTCGCTGACGCGTTGCGTGGCGGCGCGCCGAGCTGCGTCTCCGTCTTCGCGGGACGCATCGCCGACACCGGCGTCGATCCGATGCCGATCATGGCGGAGTCAGTCCGCATCCTCGCCGATGTTCCGGGCGCGGAGCTGATCTGGGCGAGTCCCCGCGAGCTGCTGAACGTCTTCCAGGCAGAGGCGGTCGGCTGCCACATCATCACGGCGACGAACGACATCCTCAAGAAACTCGACTTGATCGGGAAGGATCTCGCGGACTATTCGCTCGACACCGTGAAGATGTTCTTCAACGATGCGGCGCAGGCGGGCTTCACGCTCGACGTTCCAGTCGCCGCCGCTCAGTGATCGAAAAACAGGAGCTTGCCGCGCTCGCGGTGCTCGCGCCGTTCTTCCTCTTTCCTCCCGTTGGACGGCCGCTTCTCACCGTCATCCTCCTCCTGCCGTGCGTCTGGATCTTCGCCGCCGTTCGCCGCGAGAGCATCCTTCCGCGGACGGAGCTCAACGGCTCGCTCGCACTGCTGGTCGTCATGGTGCTGGTGAGCCTCTTCGCGACCTACGACGTCCTCTTCAGCGCGCCAAAGGTCCTCGGCGTCGTCTTCGGGATCGTCCTTTTCTTCGCGATCGTGCGAGCGATCCGCGGCCGCGCGACGCTCGAGAACGCGCTCGATCTCTTCTCGCTCGCCGGCGCCGCCCTCGCCATCGTCGGCCTCCTCGGCACGAACTGGATCGACAAGATGCCGCTACTCCGCGGCGTCACCGCGCACCTGCCGGCGGTGATACGCGGGGTTCCGGGGCAAACCGAGGGATTCCAGCCGAATGCGATTGCAGGCGCGCTGGTGATGTTTCTGCCGCTGCAGTTCGCCCTCTGCATCGCTTCGTCTGCGCGGCGGCCATTGCACGTCGCCGCCTTCGCCATTTCATCGTTCACGTTCCTGCTGACGCAGTCGCGCGGCGGCCATCTCAGTCTCTTTGCCGGTGTGATCACCTGGGCGCTGTGGGCCGGCCGGAGATCGCGCCTGGCGGCGATCGCCACGGTGCTTCTGCTTGCCGTCCTCGCGGCCGGTCTGCACGACAGACTGCAGCCGCTGTTGAACGAGCAGGTCGGCAGCGGCGTCGCCGCCGACGTTCCGAGCCGCATCGAAATGTGGTCGCGCGCGGTGCGGATCATCGGCGACTTTCCGATTACAGGAATCGGCATGAACACGTTCCGCCGCGTCATGCCGGCGATGTATCCGGTGTTTCTCACGCCGCCGGAGATCGACGTGGCGCACGCGCACAATCACCTGCTGCAGGTGGCGCTCGACCTCGGCATCCCCGGTCTCATCGCATTTCTCGCTGTTTGGTTCGGGGCGGCCTCGCTGCTCACGCGTACCTACCGCGTCGCGCCGGACGCGTGGCTGCGATGGATCGCCGGCGGGGCGGCGGCAGGGATGATCGCCTACTTCGCGTTCGGAACCGTCGACGCGATCGCGCTCGGCGCGAAGGTCGGCATTTTCTTCTGGATCGCGCTCGCCCTGATCGTCTCGCTGCACAAGGTGGCGGAGCAGCCGGCGTGATCGACTGGACGTTCGTCGCGCGTCACGCACTCTGGATCGCCGGTTCTTCGGTAGCGCTCGCGGCATGGAGCTACGGTCGGATCGATGGGTTCACCGCGCCGGTCCTACTCGCCTCACGTATCGGCGCGCTGCTCTTCTGCGTAGGATTCGCCCTGGTGACGCCGCTCTGGCAGGCGATGCTCTGGACCGGCATCGCGCTCTACACCGCACACTACACATGGAAAACACGATAGGGATCGACTGGCGCGACTGGATCCGCCGGTCGATGCCGCAGATCATCATCGGAGCCGTCATCGGCGCCGGCGCCCTGGCACTCGCGTTCCGGCACATCGACTGGAGCGGCGTGGGGAACGCGCTGCGGAACACACGCCCGTCGATGCTGCTCGCCGCGCTGCTGTTGACGTTCGCGACGCTGGTGCTCACCACGACCCGCTGGTGGCTGCTCTTCACGCCCGAGCACCACGAGCGGAACTGGTGGGTTCTCGCCGGCGCGATCCTCATCGGCCAGACGGCGAACGTCGTCATTCCGGGAAGAGTCGGCGAGATCGCGCGGATGGTTCTCGTCGGAACGCGCGAGCGGGTAAGCAAGGCGCGCGTCGGCGCGACCATCGTCGTCGAGAAGGTCACCGACCTCGCCGTCTTCGCCATCTTCGCCGGCTATGTCCTCGTCGCGATGACGCTGCCGTCGTGGATGATGCGATCGGGGACGGCGCTCACCGTCACCTCGGCGCTGCTCGTCGTCGTGGTTCTCGCGCTCTCGTTCTGGAGCGGAACCCTGCTGCGGATGGTCGAGGCGATTGCGCGGCATCTTCCCGAGCGGTGGGGGAGACGTCTCATCGCATTGAGCGAAGCAGCGCTCGACGGTTTGCGGTCGCTCCGCGACTGGCGCGCCGGCCTTGCGATCTGGTCGCTCGCAGCGCTGATCCTGCTCTTCTCGATCGGTGTGAACTACATCCTCTTCCTCGCGCTCGGTCTCTCGCTCTCGCCGCTGGCCGCCGTGTTCCTCACCGTCGTCCTTCGCATCGGCGGCGCGCCGCCGTCGCTCCCCGGCAAAGTGGGACTCATCCAGTACCTCGTGATCCTCGCCCTCGGCGCGTTCGGCGTCGACCGCACGACCGCTCTCACGTACTCGTTCGTGATGTACGCCGTTGGAATCCTCCCCGTGCTGCTCGCCGGCGTCCTCTCCCTTTTCGCGTTTCGCTGGTCGGAACCGCGAACCGCTGAGGCATCATGACGCCGTGCACGTCTGGCTGATCAACCCGTACGGCCCGCTGCCGGGCGAGGGTTGGCGCGATTACCGGTTCACCTACGCCGCGCGAGCTCTCAAGGCGCGCGGCCATGACGTGACGTGGTGGACCGCCTCCTTCGATCACCACACGAAGCGCTTCCGCGAGCAGACGCAATCCGATTTCTCGATCGGTCTGATTCCAACGCCCGCCTACCACCGCAACATCGGCCTCGCCCGCCTTCGCTTCGAGCGTGTGTTCGCGAAACGGATACTCGATCGCGGACGCTCCCTCGCGCGTCCCGACGTCATCGTCGCCGCCGATCCGCCGCAGTTCTGCGGTGCCGCAGGCCGGAAGCTCGCGGAGCTTCACCGCGCCCGCTTCGTCATCGACTGCCTCGACCTCTGGCCCGAGCTCTTCATCACCGCCGCACCCCCCGCACTGCGCCCGTTCGTCCGAATCGCGGTGCAGCCGCTCCGCGCGATGCGAAAGAAAAACGTCCGCGCCGCGGCGCTCGTCATCGCGGTCGCGGAGCGTTATCGCCAAACGCTGGTCGCGGACGGCGCACGAAACGCGATCACCATTCCGATCGGTGTCGACGTTGCGGCGTTGCGCACCCCACGCATTCCGCACGAGAAGCTCACCCTCGTCTACGCCGGTTCTCTCGGCGAGCACTACGACCTCGATACGGTCTTCGAAGCGGTGCGCGGAATGGATGCCGACGTCGTCATCGCCGGCCGCGGTCCCGCCGAGGAGCGCTTGCGCCGCATCGCACCGCCGAACGTTCGATTCCTCGGTGCCGTTGCTCCCGACGAACTGCCGCGCATTTACGCAGCCGCCGACATCGGTCTCGCGCCCTACGCGGCCGGCTCGACCGTGGCGATGCCGCTGAAGGTGTTCGACTACCTCGCCGCCGGACTGCCGATCGTGACCTCGCTCGACGGCGATTTTCCAGCGATCGGTTACGCGGCGGGTAACGCTGCATCGCTTCGGGACGCCATCGCAAGGTGTGGCGCCGGCAATCCTGCCGGCGATCCTTTCGTCTACGACACCCACGTCCTCTACGAGCGCTACGCCGATGCGATCGAGGCGGTCGCGCGATGACCGTCCGCCCGATGCGCCGCGACGACCTCGACGCCGCCGTCGCCATTCACCTCGCCGCGTTTCCGAACTTCTTCCTCACGTTCCTCGGCCCGCGTTTCCTGCGCGTCTTCTACGGCGCCGTGATGCAGTACGGCATCGCTCTCGTCGCCACGGTCGATGACCGCGTCGCCGGATTCGTGGTTGGGATGGTCGATTCGAGATCGTTCTACCGGCGGCTTCTTCGCCGGCGATTCTTGCAAGTCGCCATCGCGATCCTGCCAGCCGTCATGCGGCGCCCATCGACACCTTCTCGCGTCGTGCGCCGCGCGCTACGTAGGACGGGCTTTAGCCCGTCCGGCGCCGAACTGATGTCCCTCGCCGTCCATCCGCGCGAACAACGCCACGGCCTCGGCCGCATCCTGGTCAACGCATTCATCGCGCGCGTGCACGAAGATGGCACAGACAGCTTGTGGCTGATCACCGACGCCGCAGACAATGACGCCGTGAAGACGTTCTACGAAGCCCTCGGATTCACGGTGCGCCGAACGTTCACCAATGCTGAGGGCCGTGCGCTTGTGGAGTACGCGCGATGATCCCGTTCGCGCGGCCCGACATCGGGCAGGACGAGATCGAGCGCGTGCGCGCCGTCCTCGAGTCCGGCTGGCTGACGACCGGCGAACAGGCACACCAGCTCGAGCGTGAGCTCGCCGCCTACGTCGGCACGAAGCACGCGATCGCCCTCAACTCCGGCACCGCCGCCCTGCACCTCGCGCTCGAAGCGATCGGATTGCAAGCGGGCGACGAAGTCATCGTCCCCGCATACACCTTCACCGCGACCGCGGAGGTCGTCTGCTACTTCGGCGCGACACCGGTCATCGTCGACGTCGACGCCCGCACGTTCAACATCGACCCCGAAAGAGTCGCCGAGGTGGTGACGGAGCGGACGAAGGCGATCATCGCGGTGCACTTCGGCGGCCTAGCCGCGGACCTCGACGCGCTGCGCGCCATCGCGAAACCGCGGAACATCGCGGTCATCGAGGACGCCGCGCATGCACTCCCGGCGCGCTACCGCGGGCGCATGATCGGATCGATCAGCGACATCACCTGCTTCAGCTTCTACGCGACGAAGACGGTGACGACAGGGGAGGGCGGCATGCTCTGCACCGACAATGACGAGTGGGCGGCGCGTTGCCGCGTCATGTCGCTGCACGGCATCAGCGAAGACGCCTGGGACCGCTACCGCGCGGAGGGGTCGTGGTACTACGAGGTGATCGCGCCGGGCTACAAATACAACATGACCGACATCGCAGGCGCGCTCGGGCTGGCGCAACTCGCGAAGATCGATCGCATGCGCGGCCGGCGGCAGGAGATCGCCCTGCGCTACAACGTAGCGTTCCGCGACGACCCGGCGTTCGAGATTCCGCCGTTCGAGGCGCCGGAGGATCACTCTTGGCACCTGTACGCGCTACGGGTCAACGGAATCGACCGCGCGAAGTTCATCGAGACGCTGCGGGGGCGTGAAATCGGCACGAGCGTCCACTTCATTCCGCTTCACCTTCATCCCTACTATCGCGACCGTTTCGGCTACACGCGCGAGTCGTTCCCGGTCGCGACGCGGCAATACGAGCGCGAGGTCTCGCTCCCGATCTACTCGCTCATGCCGGACGACGACGTCGAGATCGTGATCCGCGCCGTCCGCGACGCGCGATGAAGCGCCTCTTCGACGTCGCGCTCTCGTTCTTCGCGATCGTCGTTCTCTCGCCGTTTCTCCTCGCGATCGCACTCGCGGTGAAGGTCACTTCGGCAGGCTCGGTCTTCCACCGCGGAGAGCGGATCGGACGCGGCGGCGCACCGTTCCGCATCCTGAAGTTCCGGACGATGCGCACGAATGCCGCGGGTCCCGCCATCACGCGCGGCGGCGACGCGCGCATCACCCCGCTCGGCCGCCTCCTGCGCCGCTGGAAGCTCGACGAGTTGCCGCAGCTCGTCAACGTCCTCCGCGGCGAGATGAGCATCGTCGGTCCGCGTCCCGAGGCGCCCGAGTACGTTGCGCTGTACACGGAGGAGGAACGCCGCGTCCTCACCGCCCGTCCGGGTCTGACGAGCCCCGCTTCGCTGCGCTACCGCCACGAAGAATCGCTCCTCGGCGGCGACGACTGGCACGACCGCTACGTGAATGAGATCATGCGCGACAAGCTGCGCGACGATCTCACCTACATCGACACGCGAACGTTCCTCGGCGATCTTCGCCTGATCGCCACCACGTTCACTTCACTCTTCCGGCCGTGACCCTGCCGATCGCCATTCTCGCGGGAGGTCTTGCGACGCGCATGCGCCCGCTCACCGAGCGCGTGCCGAAGGTCCTCCTCGACGTTGCCGGCCGCCCGTTCGCCGAGCATCAGCTTCGCTTGCTTCGCGACGCCGGCATCACCGACGTCGTCTTCTGCGTCGGCTACCTCGGCGAGATGGTCGAGGAGACGCTCGGCGACGGCTCGCGCTTCGGCCTCTCGATCCGCTACAGCTACGACGGCGAGCAGCTCCGCGGCACCGGCGGTGCGCTCGTTCGCGCGCTGCCGTTGCTCGGCGATGCCTTCCTCATCATGTACGGCGACTCCTACCTCGACTGCGACTACGCCGCCGTCGCGCGCACGTTCCTCGAGAGCGGAAAGCTCGGACTCATGGCCGTCATCCGCAACGAAGGGCGCTGGGACAAGAGCAACGTTCTCTTCGAACACGGACGCATCGTCCGTTACGACAAGAAGAACCGCACCCCCGACATGCGCCACATCGACTACGGCCTCGGCGCATTACGCGCCGAAGCGCTGGCAACACCCGTCGCCGACCTCGCCGACGTCTACCACGACCTCTCGCTCGCGAATCAACTCGCCGGCTACGAGATGCACGAACGCTTCTACGAGATCGGCTCCCCGCAAGGCCTTCAGGAAGCGGAAGAACACATCAGCGCACAGCGAGGTACGGCGCCTCGCGATGAAGGCGAGCCGTGAGCTCGTCGACGACGTCCGGCGAGAGCGACTCGAAGTAGACCCGGCTGAAGAGCACCGCCTGGAACAGCGCGTCGAGTGCCTCCTGGCGCCTGCCCATCTGCAACTCGGTCACTCCGACCTCCGCATACAGCTCGGGACGCCGGTCGTAGCGCAGCGCCTCCTCATACGAAGCTCGCGCCTCTTCGTAATTGCCGAGGACGCGGTCGTTCGCGCCGCGCAGCATCAGGTAGTCGACGTCGCCCGGCCGCTTCGCCAGATACTCGCCGATCCTCGCGAGGTTCTCCCGCGCGATCGGCGCGCTCCGGTACGCATCGCCCATCGCCAGCACCTGCTCCGTTCGACTCTTGAGCTGCAGCTTCTTCCCCTCGGCGACGAAGGGGTCGTACGCAAAGCGCATCGTGACCCAGACCGCCACGCCGATCGCAACGACTGCGGCGATCGCCCCAACCGCGCGCGGTATCCGCGACTCCTCGACCTCCGGCGGCTCGTCCGACCACCCGTACACCAGGGCGCCGAGGTAGACGAACATCAGCGCGGGTGCGGTGAGGTGGAGCGGGAAGTGCGCGAGACAGAGGACGCCCATCGCGACGGCGAGCGGCAGCGCGGCAGTGCGTGCGAACGCGCCGCGGTCGTCGTCGCGCACCGTGCGCTGCGCCCGCCCGACGACGCCGATGATCGCCAGCAGCAGCAGCACGTACGCGACGATGCCGCACTCCGCGATCAGCTGCAGGTGATCGTTGTGCACCGCCGAGAAGTTGAAGATGTGCGCGTACGCGCGCGCCAGCTTCGGGTACTGCCGCTCGACCTGAATCTTGTACGGAAAGTACTCCCAGGCGAAGCAGCTCGGCCCTACGCCGAAGATCGGATGCGACTCCGCCATCTCCGCCGCCGCGAGGAACGGCGTCACGCGCCCTGACGTCGCCTCGGCCACATCGCCCGAGCGGAACTGGCCGGCGATGAGCTGCAGGCGCGACCGCAGCGGCGCGTAGGCCAGGCCCGCGATCACCACCGCTGCGATTGCCGCCGCGATCACCGGAAGCGCGCGTTTGTGCTCCCGCACGATCGCGAGCGTCAGCAGGCCCGCGCCGACCGCGAGGATCGACGTCAGCCGGCCGGTGATCACCGCCGCGGCGAGAACCGCGAACGCCACGCCGGCCGCCCAACGCTTCCATCCGCGCGTCACCAGCACCAGCGCAATCGCCGCGATCAGCGGCGCGACGAAGAAGCTCGACGCGTCGTCCGGATTTCCGATCAGCGCCGTGTAGCGGAAATGATCCGGTACCTCCGGCGGGAACCGGATTGGATTCCAGATGTGGAAGCGCTGCATGAGAAAGATCGCAGCGTTGATCAGCGGAGCCACGAGCGCCCACAGCACCGTGACCGTTCCCTCGCGCCGCGCCAGCACCGTCGCCGCGAACCCGAACACCGCGAGCGCACACACCCAAACCAGCGGCGCGACCGTGTCGTGACGGTTCGTCGCGAACGCCGCCGACACGAACGTCCACACGAGGATCGCCAGGAACAGGAGCGGGGGACGCCCTCGTCCGCCTCGAAGACTCATCTTCTCCGGCCGGACCACGAACCGCAGCGCTCCAACGATCACCAAGAGCGCCGCGGCCGCGATCAGCAGCGAGTCCTTCGGCTCACGGAAGTTGTCGATTCCGCCGCTCGTCGTGATGAGCGGCAACAGCACGACCGTCGCGGCGACGAGAATCTCGGCGATTTGCGACAGCACTTCCGGCATCAGGTCGTAATGGCGACCGATGCGATCCCGCGGGCGTGCTCGGCGGCGGGGAACGTCTCAGTCTCGGTGCGGATCTCCCGCGGCGGCGCAGGCTTCCGAAACTCCGGCATCACCTCACGCAGCACGTCGACCAGCGCCGGCGACTGCGTCGTCGCCGCGTGCTCGACACGCCGGAACCAGCTCTCGACTTCGCCGGCGGACGGAAGCGGCGCCTGGACGCCGACGATGCGCGGATGCTCGGTGGGGACGTGCTTCTCTCTCCCCGAACGAATGCTCTCGTGCAGCTTCTCGCCCGGCCGGAGGCCCGTGTACGTGATCGCGATGTCCTCGGGCGAGCGGTTCGACAGCATGATGAGGTCGCGCGCCAGATCGGCGATCCGGATCGGCTCGCCCATGTCGAGCATGTGGATCCCTTCGCCGATGACCGCCGCCTGGAGGATCAGCGAGATCGCCTCGGAAGTGCGGAGGAAGTAGCGCGTCGCGTCGGGGTGCGTCACCGTCACCGGGCCGCCCGCCGCGATCTGTTCCGCGAACAGCGGCACGACGCTGCCGGACGATCCGATGATGTTTCCGAAACGGACAATTGAGATCTTCATCCTCGTCCGCCGCGCCAGGTCGAGCAGCGCAATCTCCGCCGCCCGTTTGCTCGCTCCCATCACGCTCGCCGGCTCGATTGCCTTGTCGGTCGAGATGAAGACGAAGCGCTCCACCCCCGCCGCCTCGCACGCCTCGGCGAACGCGCGCGCGGCGACGCAGTTGTTGCGGACATATTCGGCCGGATTCTGCTCGCCGAGGGGGACGTGCTTGTGCGCGGCGGCGTGGACGACCACGTGCGGCCGGACGTCCTCGATCACCTCGGCCGCCGATGCGAAGTCCGAGAGATGGAAGCGGACGGCCTCGTACTTCGACCGCGCCTCGCGCCCGATGCGGCGTCCGAGCTCGTAGAGCCCCAGCTCCGAGCGCTCGATCGCGTCCAGCCGTTCCGGCGACATCGAGAGGATCTGCAGCGTGAGCTCCGACCCGATGCTGCCGCCGGCGCCGGTGACGACGATCCGCTTGTTCCGGAAGAGATGCCCGACGCGGTCGCCGGAGAGGACGATTTCCTTGCGCCGGACGAGATCGTCGGCGTTCACGGGGCGAAGTTGCATCGCGCGGACGCGGCCGGTCACGAGCTGGTCGAGCCCCGGCACGGTGCGGAAGCGGATGTTCGCGTCGGCGAGCATCCGGATGATCTCGCGGACGCGCCGGCCGCTCGCGGTCGGAATGGCGATCAGCGCTTCCGTCGCGTTCTTCTCGGAGGCGATCGCCGAGATGTTGCCGATCGGGCCGAGCACCGGGATGCCGCGGATGTGCGAGTGCCACTTCGCGCGCTGGTCGTCGACGAACGCGACCGCCTGTAGTCCCATGCTCGGACGATGCTGGATCTCGCGCACCAGCGCCTCGCCGGCGTCGCCCGCGCCGATGATCAGCACGCGCGAGACCTCGACCGAAGACTCGAAGCGGAAGATGTCCTTCATCAGCCGCACGAGGACGCGCGTGCCGAAGATCGCCAGCAGCGAGAAGGCGTAGTTGATCAGCAGCACCGCCCGCGACACGCCGAGGAGCCCGGGGAAGTGCGTCCACGCCTCGGTGTACCAGAGCGCGACGAGCGTCGCGAGCATCGTCGTGCAGCCGGCGGCGAGGCGGAGAACGTCGTGAATTCCGACGTAGCGCCACCATCCGCGGTAGAACCCGAACAGCACCCCGATCGCCAGCTCGATCCCGACGATCCAGAGGAGGCTCGAGGTCAGCACGTCGAGGTAGGCTGGGGGGAGCTTGAAGTCGAAGCGGACCAGCCACGCCAGCGGGTAGCAGAAGCTGAAAATGAGCGCGTGAAGAAGTGCGAGCAGCGCAACGCGCGCCGCGGCGAGGCGAACGATGAAGCTGTTCAGAATGCCGCGTGCGTCGGGCGTGTTGGTAGACGCAACTTCTTGTTCGTCAGTCACTTTGTTACGCGAACCCGTTCCAGATGGTGATGCGCAATAATACATTGACTCGCGGCTTTTCTGCCGCAAAACCGAGCAGAGAAGAGCTCGCCGAGCTGCTCGACCGCGGCGTCTCAGCACTCACCGAAGACGACGCGCTGTCAATCATTGACCACCCCTTCGTCACCTCCGCGATCATTCAGAAGATCGCGCACGATCCCCGACTCTCATCTCTCTACTCGGTCCGTCTCAAACTCGTCGCCCACCGGAGGACGCCGCAGATGTACGCGGCGAAGCTGGTGCACTACCTCCACTGGCCCGATCTGGTGCGGCTCTCGGTCGACGTCATGGTTCCAGCCCCCGTCCGCCGCGCCATCGACACCCAGCTCCTCGCGCGCGTCACCCAGCTGACCCTCGGCGAACGGATCGCCGCCGCGCGGCGCTGCAGCCAGGCGCTGATCAAACACTTCCTCTTCGACCCCGACCCGAAAGTCTTTGCTGCCCTCTTAGTCAACCAGCGCCTCCGCGAAGAGGAGCTCCTCGCCCTGATCGCCTCCGGCCGCGCCACCAGGGACCAGCTCTCGCTACTCGCGAACGACATCAAATGGTCGTTCCGCTACGCCATCCGCCGA
>DASXIH010000645.1:0-4264 GCA_036498125.1 Thermoanaerobaculia bacterium | reverse complement strand
CTCGTCAAAGGCCGCCGCGATTTTCTCGCGCTCCTCGACGCGCGCCTGCTGCTGATGGGTTTCGTCGAGCGCGAGGTGAATCGGTCGCGTTATCTTTCGCGCGCATGACGCCGAAGCAGGAGATCGCGAAGCTCCGCAAGGACCTTCACCGCCACAACCGCCTCTACTACGAAGGCAGCCCGGAGATCAGCGACTTCGATTTCGACCAGATGCTCCGGCGCCTGCAGGAGCTCGAGGCGCAGCATCCGGAGCTGTTCGATCCGTCGTCGCCGAGCCAGCGCGTCGGCGGCGCGCCGATCGAGTCGTTCGCGACGGTGATCCACGATCCGCCGATGCTCTCGATCGAGAACGCCTACACGGTCGAGGAGCTGCGCGAGTGGGACGACCGCGTCAAACGCGGCCTCGGCATGGAGTCGGTCGAATACGAGGCGGAGCTCAAGATCGACGGTGTCTCGATCGACCTCCTCTACGAGAACGGTGTGCTCACCCGCGGCGCGACGCGCGGCGACGGCGTGCGCGGCGACGACGTGACGCCGAACGTCCGCACCGTTCGCGCTCTGCCGCTGAAGCTCGACACGAAGGTCAAGAAGCTCGAGGTCCGCGGCGAGATATACATCTCGAAAAACGACTTCCTCAAGATCAACGAAGGACTCGACGAGGAGGAGCGGTTCGCGAACCCGCGCAACACGGCGGCGGGAACGCTGCGCCAGAAAGAGCCGGCGCTCACGGCGCAGCGGCGGTTGTCGGCATTCGTCTACCACCTCGTCTCGATCGACGGCCTGCGCATCGACTCGCAGTGGGCGGCGTACGACTTCCTCACGAAGCTCGGCCTCCCGGTGAACCCGCGCCGCGGGATCTTCCGCGACATCGACGAGGTGCTCGGCTTCATCCAGGAGATCGAAAAGGAACGCCACGATCTGAACTTCGAGATCGACGGCGTGGTCGTCAAGGTCAATCGCCGCGAACAGCAGCTCGAGCTCGGCGCGACCGCGAAGGTGCCTCGCTGGGCTGTCGCGTTCAAGTACCCGCCGGAAGCGGCGAAGACGACGGTGCGCGAGATCCTGCTCTACGTCGGACGCACGGGCGCCGTGACGCCGGTCGCCCGCTTCGACCCGGTGCCGCTCGGCGGCACGACGGTCATCAACGCGTCGCTGCACAACTTCGACGAGCTCGCGCGCAAGGACCTCCGTGTCGGCGACACGATCATGGTCGAGAAGGGCGGCGACATCATCCCGAAGGTCGTCGAGGTGCTCGAGCACGCGCCGAAGTCGAAGCCGTTCGAGCCGCCCACGCAATGCCCGGTCTGTGCTCAGCCGCTGCACCGCTTCGAGGACGAGGTCGCGATCCGCTGCATCAATCAGGGGTGCCCCGCGATCGTGCTGCAATCGATCACGCACTTCGGCGGCCGGAAGGCGATGGACATCGAAGGCCTCGGCTGGCAGACAGTCCAGGCGCTCCTCGACGCGGAGTTGGTGAAGGACTACGCGTCGATCTACGACCTGACCGAGGAGCAGGTGGCGAATTTGGAGCGAAAGGGGGAGAAGTCGGCGAAGAAGCTGATCGAGAACATCGAGCACTCGAAGACGAACGAGCTCTCGCGCCTTGTCTTCGCCCTCGGCATCCGCTTCGTCGGCGAGCGCGCGGCGAAGGTGCTCGCGGAGCGTTTCCGCTCACTCGACGCGCTGATGAACGCCACGCGCGAGGAGCTGATCGACACCTCCGAGATCGGACCCAAGCTCGCCGACTCCATCCGCTTCTACTTCGACGTCCCCGCGAACCGCGAGCGCATCGAGCGCATGCAGCGCGCCGGCGTCGCCCCGGTCCACACCGCGACCGCCACCGGCACACGCCTCGCGGGAAAGAGCGTCGTCGTCACCGGCACGCTCACCCGCTTCTCGCGCGACGAGATCCACAAACTGATCGAGCGCGAAGGCGGCAAAGCCTCCGCCAGCGTGTCGTCCAAGACCTCCTACCTGGTCGCCGGCGACGCCGCCGGCTCAAAGCTCGACAAAGCCAAGTCGCTCGGCGTCGAGGTGCTCACCGAGGACGAGTTCCTCGCGATGATCGAAACGTAGGACGGGCTTAGTTGATCACCGCCATCGTGAATCCGTCGTAGCCTTTCATGCCGACGGTCTGGATCGTCGTGGCGGTGACGCGGGGCTCGGATTTGATCAGATCGTGCAGCTTGCGCACGCCGATGACCGCTTCGTCTGTCGTGTTCGGATCCGCCAACGCCCCGTCGCGCACGACGTTGTCGACGATGATCACGCTGCCGCTGCGCCCGAGGTTGATCGACCAGCGGAAGTACTCGGGGATGTTCACTTTGTCGGCGTCGATGAAGAAGACGTCGAACGGCCCCTGGAGCGTCGGCAGTGTTTCCAACGCGGCGCCGAGGCGGACTTCGGCGACGGACGAGAGTCCGGCGCGTGCGATGTTCTTCCGCGCGACGTCGGCGTGGTGTGCGTTCACCTCGAGCGAGATCAGACGCCCATCCTTGGGCAACGCGCGGGCGAGCCAGATGGTGCTGTACGCGCCGAGGGTGCCGATCTCGAGGACGGAACGAGCGTGGATCAGGCGCGCGAGGAGGTTGAGGAACTTCCCTTGCGCCGCGGACACCGCGATCGCCGGCAGCCCTTCGGCAGCGCTGGTGTCGAGCGCCGCCTGCAGCGCGTCGTCGCTGCCGACGATCGTCTCTTCGATGTACTCGTCAACCTGATTCCACTGATCGTTCTTCATACCGGCATAATGACATCGATGTCCGTCCGCACCGAAGTGCTCGCGGGAGCCAGCACCTTTCTCGCGATGGCGTACATCATCGTCGTCAATCCCGCGATCCTGAAGGCGGCGGGGCTGCCGGTCGGCGCCAGCACGGTGGCGACGATCCTCGTCGCGGCCGTCGGCTCGATCCTCATGGGCGTCTACGCGAAGCGTCCGATCGCAGTGGCGCCGTACATGGGGGAGAACGCGTTCATCGCCTTCGGCCTCGCGGCCCTCGGCGTCACCTGGCAGCAGCGCCTCGGCACGGTCTTCGTCAGCGGCGTGCTGTTTCTCATCATCACGCTCGTCGGCTTGCGCGGGTGGCTCGCGCGATCCGTTTCGAAGAGCCTCAAGCACAGCTTCGCCGCCGGCATCGGACTCTTTCTCGCGTTCATCGGCCTCACGGAGACCGGAATCGTGACGACCGGCACCGGCGTCCCGGTGAAGATCGGAGACCTGCGCAGCGCCGAGGTGCTGCTGGCGATCGCGGGGTTCATCGTGATCATGGCGCTGCTCCAGCGGCGGGTGCGCGGAGCGATTCTCATCGGCATCGTCGCCACGGCAGCAGTCGGCGTGCTCCTCGGGCTCGCGAAAGCGCCGCGCGGCCTTTTCGCGATTCCGTTCCGCGGCGAGTATTCGCTCGCGCCGATCGCGCTGCATCTCGACATCGCGGGCGTGTTGAAGCTGTCGTTCCTCCCGATCCTCCTCACGCTGGTGCTCATGAGCTTCCTCGACACCCTCGGCACGCTCGTCGGCGTCGGCGCCGCGGGCGGAATGCTCGATCGCGACGGCAATTTCCCTGACATCGAGAAGCCGATGACGGTCGACGCGATCGCGTGCATCTTCAGCGGCCTGGTCGGGACGTCGACCAGCGGCGCCTACATCGAGTCGGCGGTCGGCATCCGCGACGGCGCGCGTACCGGCCTCGCCGCGATCACGACCGGCGCGCTCTTCGCGGTGTCGCTCTTCTTCATCCCGCTCGTCGAGCCGCTGCAGCAGCTCCGCTTCGCGTACGGCCCGGCGCTGATCGCCGTCGGCGCGCTGATGCTCGACAGCGTGCGCCGCATCGACTTCGACGACATCACCGAGCTGGTCCCCGCGTTCGTCACGATCGCGATGATGGTCTTCACGTTCAACATCGCGAACGGCCTGACCGCCGGCCTCGTCGTCCACCCGATCATGAAGCTGCTCGCCGGCCGCGCCCGGGAGATCCACGCCGGCTCGATCGTGCTCGCCGCGGCTTGTCTCGTTTACTATTTGTTCGGTCTGCCACACTGAAGGGCGTTATGAGTTACGCGTTACGGGCATCGGGCCCCGAATCGCATAACGCGTAACGCATAACGAGGTTGAACATGCGCAGGACCTTCGCTCTAGCCCTAATCGTCGCAACCCCGCTGCTAGCGCAAGAAAAGAAGCTTGGCCAGGTCACCCTCTTCGGCGAAGAACAGCTCAAGGTCGAGGCGGCGACGAAGACCGAGATTCCGATCTCGAAGGCGCCGAGTGCGGT
>DASXIH010000644.1:0-3201 GCA_036498125.1 Thermoanaerobaculia bacterium | reverse complement strand
CCGCGCGGATCCATCACCGCGCCCGAGATGCCGTGCGAGCCGATCTCTTTCCCCTTTTCGAGGACGGCGATCGAATAGGTCGCGTTCTGTGCTGCGCCGAGCTGCGCCAATTTGTACGCGGCCGCCAACCCCGCGGGGCCGCCGCCGACGATCACGACATCGACGTCGAGCGTTTCGCGTTCGATGCCGGGAAGCTCTGCCATGCAATCAACCTCTCGCTAAGAGTCCGCGGCATTGTATCGGGTGATAACCTGAATTAGGTGGAAGTCCTCGTCGCGATTCCGATCCTCTTCCTCGCATCGGCCGTGACTTCATTCGTGGCGACGCGGATCGTGAAGGTGGCTGCCGAGCAGATCGGCCTCGTCGACCGTCCCGACGAGCGGAAACACCATGGGCGCGAGATCCCGCGCGTCGGCGGGCTCGCGATCATCTTCGGCTTCGGATTCCCGCTGCTGCTCCTCGCCGCGAACTCGCGCGCCGCGGGGCTCGTGTCGAAGAACCTTCCGTTCCTCTTCGCGATGCTGGCCAGCGGCTCGCTGATCGTCGGCCTGGGCGTATACGACGATCTGGTCGGCGCCAACGCCCCGAAGAAGTTCCTCATTCAGACCGCCGCCGCGGTGATCCTGGTCAGCTTCGGCTACCAGTTCACGTTCGTCTCGCTCGCCGGGAAGGTCGTGCACCTCGGCTTTCTCGGCTATGTGGTCTCGGTCGTCTGGATCGTCGGCGTGATCAACGCGGTGAACTTCATCGACGGGATGGACTCGCTCGCGACCGTCGTCTCGTTCACGATCGCGGTGGCGTTCGCGATCATCGCGATCGTCCGGTTCGACGCCTTCTCGCTCGTCGTGATGATCGCGCTGGCGGGCAGCCTCGCCGGGTTCTACTGGTGGAACAAGCCTCCCGCACGCATCTTCATGGGCGACAGCGGCAGCATGTTCATCGGACTTCTCCTCGCCGCGGGATCGATCGCGAAGCCGTCGAAGTCGCCGACCGCGATCATCATCACGGGCCCGATCATTGCGCTCGCGCTTCCCGTGCTCGACACCCTCATCGTCATGAAGGAGCGCTTCGGCGGACCGTCCACGCCGATTCCGAAGCGCCTCGGCCGCCTCTTCAACGCCGACCGCCGGCACATCCATCACATCCTGCTCGCCCGGTTCGGATCGGAGGGGAAGGCGATCGCTTCGATCTGGCTCGTGACGCTGCTCTTCGCCGCTGCCGCCGTGATGACGGCGATCGACCTCACGAAGATGATCGGCTACAGCGCCGGAATCCTCGGACTCATCGCCATGGTCGTCCTCCGTTACGTGAGAAAAGCCGCCTGATGTGCGGGGTCGCTGGGATCTTCGCGTACGCCGCCGGGGCGCCGCCCGTCGATCGCGAGGAGATCGAGCGGATCAACGCGAGGATGGTCCCGCGTGGACCTGACGACGGCGGTGTATGGGTCGCAGACGATCAGCGCCTCGCGCTGGCCGCACGCCGCCTGGCAATCATCGATCTCTCAGCCGAAGGGGCGCAGCCGCTGCACGGGATCGAGGGAGACGCGACGATCGTCTTCAACGGAGAGATCTACAACCACCGCGAGCTTCGCGAGCGCCTCGAGAAGCTCGGCGCGCGGTTTCACTCGAACAGCGACACCGAGGTCGTGCTGCAGATGTACCGGCACTACGGGGCGGAGTGCGTCGAGCTGCTGCGCGGCATGTTCGCGTTCGCGATATGGGATGAGCGGGAACGACGGCTCTTCGTGGCGCGCGATCCGTACGGGATCAAGCCGCTGTACTTCGCCGATGACGGGAAGACGTTCCGCTGCGCGTCGACGGTGAAGGCGCTGCTCGCGGGCGGCGCGATCTCACCGGCGCGCGATCCGGCGGGCGTCGCGGGCTTTCTGATGCTCGGCAGCGTTCCAGAACCGTTCACGATCGTGAAGGACGTCCGCGCAGTCGAGGCGGGGACGTGCTTTTTCGTCGATGCCACCGGGCGGCGCCCCACGAGCTGCCACTACTCGATCGCCGGCGTTTTCCGGCACGCGCGGGAGCAGCAGACGATCGCGAACCTGACGACGCCGGAGATCCTCCTGCGCGAGTTCGTCACCGAGTCGGTGGAGCAGCACCTCGTCTCCGACGTCCCGATCGGCGTCTTCCTCTCGGCGGGCATCGACTCGGCCACGGTCGCCGCGCTGGCAGCCTCGCGCTCCCCCGAGCCGTTGCGCACGATCACCATCCTCTTCGACGCGTTCCGCGACCGTGAGTTCAACGAGACCAGTGAGGCATCGCTGGTCGCCACGAGCCTCGGCACGCAGCACACGACGCGCGTGGTGTCGCGCGAGGAGTTCCTCTCGGACCTGCCGAGGATCTTCGACGCCATGGACCAGCCGACCATCGACGGCGTCAATACCTGGTTCGTCAGCAAGGCGACGGCGGAGCAGGGGCTGAAGGTCGCGCTGTCCGGCATCGGCGGCGACGAGCTGTTCGGCAGCTATCCGGCTTTCAAGCGCATCCCGAAAATACGCCGCATCGCGAAGATTCCGCTCGTCACGAAGCTGCTCCGGCATCCGAAAGCGCGCGCCATCCCGAGCCTGGGACGCACCGACGCCGGCGCCTATCTCCTGACGCGCGGCCTCTTCCTTCCGGACGAGATCGACGCCGGTGCGTTCGACGTGATCGCGCACATCGGCCGCGTGTTCGACGTCGATCCCGGCACCGACTTCGGCCGCGTGGCGACGCTCGAAGCGTCGTTCTACATGCGCAATCAGCTCCTGCGCGACACCGACTGGGCCTCGATGGCGCACTCGGTCGAAGTGCGCACGCCGCTGATCGGATTCTGGTTGCTCCGCCAGCTCGCGCCGCTGCTGTTGTCGCAAGGCGAGCGTTGCAAGCAGCTCTTCGCTCTCAGTCCGGAGCGGCCGCTCCCGAACGTCATCAAGGATCGCCGCAAGACCGGCTTTCAGACGCCGATCCGCGGGTGGCTGGACCTTCCGCCCGACGGCACCTCGACGCGGATGCGGAGCTGGGCCCGCATGGTCCTGGAGGAGTTCGCATGAACATCCTCGTCCTCTGCACCGACGCGTACGGCGGACATGGCGGGATTGCGCTTTTCAATCGCGACCTGATCGAGGCGCTGGCGGAGTTGCCGGGGCGCGGCGAGATCGTCGTCCTTCCGCGCGTCATCCGGAACGTCGTCGAGCCCGTGCCGGCCGGCGTC
>DASXIH010000643.1:0-3391 GCA_036498125.1 Thermoanaerobaculia bacterium | reverse complement strand
CCTCACGCTCCTGCGCGGACGCCGGCCGTCCCATCTCCATACGCTTCGCGGCGAATGGAGGGCGTCGTCATGTCCTGTGTCGTCCCTGAATCCGACTTCGCGCTCGATGAACTGCTCGCGGGCATCGATGCGTCGCTGATCACGCCGATGTTCCAGCCGATCGTCGATCTCCGCCATGGCGTCGCGGCGGGGTTCGAAGTGTTGTCGCGCGGTCCCGAGCCGTACCGTTCGCCCGAGGCGCTGTTCGAGCGCGCACGCGAGCTCGGAATGACGTGGCAGCTCGAGCGAGCGTGCCGGCTCGCCGCGCTGAACGCGATCGCGGCGCTGCCGGCGTCGCTGCAGCGGTATACGTACTTTGTGAACGTGAGCCCCGAGGTGATGGAGGCACAGACGTTCCTGTCGGCGCCGCACATCGTCATCGAGATCACGGAGCGGGCATCGATCGGCGACTACGACAGGTTCGAGACATTGGTGCGGCACTACGCCAGCCAGGGATTCGACATCGCGCTCGACGACTTCGGCGCGGGGAACAGCGGGCTGCGGACGTTGATCTCGTGCCGGCCGCATTACCTGAAGCTCGACATGGCGGTGACGCGCCGGGTCGACCGCGAGCCGTACAAACAGCGGATCGTCCGCTCCATGGTCGAATTCGCGCGCAACATCGGCGCGGTCCTGATCGCGGAGGGGGTGGAGACGTGGCAGGAAGCCGAGGCGTTGATGGCGTGCGGCGTCGAGTGGGCGCAAGGGTTCCTGTTCGCGCGTCCGATGCCGCGCCCGCAGTTGCTGCCGCGCGAGGTGAGCGTACGCGTCATGCGCGGCTGGACCCGAACGTAGGGCGGGCTTCAGCCCGCCGCTCGCACCTCACCTCTTCATTCTTCATTCGAACCTCGAACTTCGAACTTCAATCTCGGGGGGTTGAATGACGAATGTCGAATGCCGAATGTCGAATGAAGAAACGCTGACCTCATTCGTCGATCTTCATTCGACATTCGACATTCGTCATTCAATGTCCGAGGATCGAAGTTCGAAGTTCGAGGGATCCCCCGCCCTTGGGACGGGCTAACGCCCCTCCTACGTTTCCAAATACTGCGCCACGCGCGCCCTCAACGACGTCACGCTTCCTTTGCTGATGTATCCCCGCGCGCCGTAGCGTTTGACCGTCTCGCGCAGGCTGTCCTCGTCGTTCGACGAATAGAAGACGACTGGCAGATCCCGCGTCGTGTAGTTCGCCTTCAGCACCTCGGCGAGCTTGTCGCCGGAGAGTCCGGGCATGTTGACGTCGAGCAGGATCAGGTCCGGCTTCAGCTCGCGCGCGCGGTTCGTCACGCCGAACCCGTGCGTATGCGTGAACACCTCATACCCCTCGGCGATCAGGATGTCGCGCGTGGAGGAGAGGTGAGCCTGGTCGTCGTCGACGATGAGGATTCGCTTCGATGTCATGACGCTGCTCCTTTGCGATTCGGAATGGAGACGGTGAATACGGTGCCGGCGCCGAAGGCACTCTCGAGCGCGATCGCGCCGCCGACCAGATCGAGCATCTCGCGCGTGATCGCGAGGCCGAGCCCTGTCCCGCCATGGCGCTTCGACTTCGCATCTTCCAGCTGGCTGAACGCCTCGAAAAGCCGCTCCTGATCCTCGCGACGAATCCCGATGCCGGTGTCGGCGATGCGGATGACCGCGGCATCCTCGGTGAACGACTGCTCGATCCGGATCCGCCCCTCGTCGGTGAACTTCGCGGCGTTGGCGGCGAGGTTGAGCAGGACCTGCCGCACCTTCACCGGGTCGGTGACCATGACGCGCGACGGCTCGCAGTCGAGGACGACGTCGATCGGTTTGCCGCCGATGAGCACGCGCGTGGTCTCGACGATTTCGCGCAGCAGCGGCGTGAGGTCGAACTCCTCGTCGATCACCTGCATCCGCCCCGCCTCGATCTTCGAGAGGTCGAGGATGTTGGTGATGATGCTGCGGAGGTTCGTGGCGCTGGAGAGGAGGAGCGTGAGGCGGTCGCGCACCTGTCCGACGTAGCCGTTTTCGGCCGACATCCGCACCAGTTCCGCGAGCTCGATGATCGCGTTGACGGGCGAGCGGAGCTCGTGCGTGACGTTCGCGAGGAACTGTCCTTTCAGCTCGCTGACTTTCTCCAGCTCGCGGGCGCGCGCGTCCGCGACGTCCTTCTGCAGGAGGATGTTCGCGAGCGCGTGGCTGTGCTGGATGATCATCTGCCGCACGGAGAGCAGGCCCGCATAGCGGCCGTCGTCATCGACGACGATCAGCTCGTCATAGACGTCCTCCGTCTTGCGCGCGACCGCGAGGGCGAGCGCCTGATCGAGCCGCGTCTCCGCCGGAACGATCAGCGCCGCGCGATCCATCAATTGGTCCACCGTTTTCCGCCCGTAGACCTCCCAGCCGAAACGGCGGAAGACGGTGAAGAGGAACTTCTGCCGCGTGATGAGGCCGAGCGGGCGCTGTTCCTCGACGACGGCGATCGAGTCGAGGGACGGAGTATTGAAGAACTGGTCCGCGAGTTTCGAAACGACGGTGTCGGGAGTGCATGACGCCGTCGATCCAATCGTCTCGCCGACCGCGATGAATTCGGTGGTGTCCGCCGTGATCACGAGGGCGACGATACGGAGCCGTGTGTGCGTCCGCATGCGGCGCGTGGGGAGAGGGTGAAAAGAGCGTGTGATTTCTCGGCGCTAAGGCGTAGACGCCTCGCGCACTTCTGACTCGAAGCGCGGCTTACGCCGCGCCGGGCGGATGAGGGCATCCGCCCCTCCAGGGAGACTGGATCTGACCATTCGTCCGATCTACCGCCTTTGGAGAGGCGGACGCCCTCGTCCGCCTGCCGCGCGAAAGCGCGGCTTACGCCGCGCCGGGCGGATGATTCCGAGGTAGCCTCGGGGGTGATGAACGGGCTCGTTAGAGATCGCGCGGGGGTGCTTGGCACGTATGACTCCGGCGAGGTGAAGGTTCATCGCCGCAAGAAGCTTCCGCATTGGGATGCTGCGCATGGCGTGCAGTTCATTACCTTCTGCGTCGGAGATGGCCGGCAACTCTCGCACGAAGACGCTCGCGTCGTGGAGGACGTGATCAAGCATGACGACGGCCGCAGGTACGCGCTGCTCGTCTGGTGCGTGATGCCCGATCACGCGCATGTGATCGTTCGTCCCAAGGTACCGGTCGCAGACATCGTGAAGACGTGGAAAAGCGTGAGCGCTCGACCGATTGCGGGCGGCACGCTTTGGCAGGAGGATTACTTCGACCGCTTGATCCGCAACAGCCGCGAGCTGGCGGATACGATCGATTACGTGATGAACAACCCGGAAGCCGCACAACTCGAGGGTTGGGATCACAAGGGGATGTACCCCGACCGCATCGGCGAGTGCGTCTA
>DASXIH010000642.1:0-4017 GCA_036498125.1 Thermoanaerobaculia bacterium | reverse complement strand
CTCTCCGATCACTCGAAGAACGCGTTCTACGCACACGGGCTGACGGAGGAGGATCTGAAACGGCAGCACGCCGAGATCCGGACGCATGAGAAGGCAGTCGCGCCGATGCGCGTCTTCCGCGGCACCGAGGCCGACATTCTCAACGACGGCGCGATCGATTACGGCCCCAAGACGCTGCCGATGTTCGACTTCGTCGTCGCGTCCGTCCACTCGCGTTTCGGCATGGAGAAAGACGAGATGACGGAGCGCCTCCTTCGCGCGCTCGACGATCCGTTCGTCACGTTCCTCGGCCACCTCACCGGGCGGCTGCTGCTGTCGCGGCAGGGCTACACGTTCGACTTCGACAAGATCCTCGACCGCGCCGCGGAGCGCGGCGTGATCATCGAGATCAACGGCAGCCCCCGGCGCCTCGAGCTCGACTGGCGCCAGATCAAACGCGCCGTCGACCGCGGCGTCGTCCTCTCGATCCATCCCGACGCCCACTCGACTCGCGAGCTGGGGTACGTGATCAGCGGCACGTGGGTCGCGCGGAAGGGCGGCCTCTCGGCGAAACAGATCTTCAACGCGCGCCCGGTCGACGAAGTCGCGGATTACCTCGCGGCCCGGCGAAAGAAAGCCCTGCGCATGTAGGGTGCGGCTCTTAGCCGCACCATGGGCCGGCTAAGAGCCGGCCCCTACACGCCCCTACACAAAAACAAAAGGCGCGGCGTGAGCCGCGCCTTTTGTCGTGAGGAGGAGAACGAGCGCGCTACCGACGCGCGTTGAACACGAGGAAGATCGCACGCTGGCCTTGCGTCTTCGTCGCGCCAAAAATCAATGTCTGGCTGAGTTTGAGATTGAGCGTTGCCTGGTAGACCTGCACGAGCTGGTCTTTATCGACTCTCGAGAGGCGGAAGTCGTCGAGCTTGATCGAGTCGCTGCTCGGGTCGTACTCGCCGAACTTGAAGTCGACGCGATATCCGTTCTGCAGATCGATCGTGGTCGGCTGTCCTTCGTGCCCGTCGACGTTCGCGCTGCCGAGGTCGTCGATCGCGTTGTAGCGGAGGACGGCGAGTTTCGAGCCGATCTCGCGCATCTCGGCAGGGACCTTCGTGGCGGTCTGGGCGCGCGAGGCGCCGACCAGCCGGAGCGAGAGCTTCACGGGGTGCGGCGGTGAGTCGAACGCGGCGAGCGCGTCGGCGATCGCCTTCATCTTCTCGGAGCGGTCGGTGACCACGAGCGCGTTCGACGCCGGCTGGATCGACATCGATCCTTCGGCGCTCATGAGCGGCTTGATGATCGCCGCAGCCTTGTCGGCGTCTTTGTACTTGAACTGGAACGTCCGGACGTTCAGCGCCTTCACGTCACCCGCGGCGCCCGCGGGCTCGGCGATCGCGACACCGGTCGCGAAAAGGCAAAGGGTCAGAAGAATCAATACTCGTTTCATAAATCCGCCGGCAGCTTGTCGTCGATCACCATTACGATCTTCGTGTCGCCGGCACTCTCGCTCGGAACTTCGACGATCGTTGCGTCGCTGGATGAATACGTTTCCACGACCGGTTTCGTCGCCAGCTTCACCGGTACGGCCGCCGGACGCGACGTGACCGCCGCGATCTGGGTTGCCACCGGAAGCGGCGTCCGCTCGTGCTGATAGACGAGCGTCGCACCGACCACGCTGGCGGCGACCGTCGCCGCGACTGCGAGGCGGCGCGGCCACGACAGGACCTGGTGCGATTCCACGACGTCTTCCTTCGACCGGACGTGCACCGCGCGCATGACGTCTTCGACGAACGCGTCGACGCCGCCCGGCGGAACGAGATCCTCGCCGCCGATCGCGCGGAACATGACGTCCGGGTCGAGATGGGCGGCGTAGTCGAGGCACGGATCGCAGGAGCGGAGGTGCTCGAGGAGCGCCGGATCATTCGTCCCGGCGTGGAAGAGGGAGCGGAATTCGAGGCAGCTGGTCATTCCGCGCTCCAGAGGCGCGCGTACTCGGGATACCGCTTCTGCAACTGAAGCTGCATCGTCTTGCGCGCGTTGAAGAGGTGATTGCGGACGGTCGACTCGCGGCAGCCGAGGATCTTGGCGATCTCCGACGACGGCAGGTCGTCCATCTGGTTCATGACGAAAATGGTCTTCTGCTTCGGCGAGAGGCTGGCGGAGACGTCCTCGAACACCTGCTCGATCTCTTTCCGCTGCACGACGACACCCTGGTCGGCCTCGGCCTCGGTCTTCACGAGGCGGAGGTTCGAGTTGACGGCGTTCTCACGCGACTGTTTGTTCCGCATGAAATCGATCGCCACGTTCGTCACCATCCGGTAAAGCCAGGTGTCGAACGCGTACTGCGGGTCGTACTTTTCGAGGTTCTCCCACAGCTTGATGAAGACGAGCTGGGAGATGTCCTTGGCGTCTTCGGCGTTCCCGATGATCCGGTAGCAAAGCGCGTAAACCTTTGACGTCTTTCGGCGAACGAGCTGTTCGAACGCGAGCTCGTCCCCCTCACGGATGGTCTGTACCAGCTCGCGGTCGTCCGGCTCGGCCTGTCGCGTCGGGATCATCAGTCGCAGTTCCACCGCCATCGTGTCACAAAGTACGGAGGTGGTTCGGAGAACGTCTAGGCCGCCTCGAAGGCTTCCCGGGACCGGCTAAAGCCCGTCCTACGTGTAGAATTTACGGCACATGCGGGTACTCGTCGTCGGTCAGGGGGGTCGCGAGCACGCCCTCTGCTGGAAACTGAAGCAGTCACCGCTCGTCAAAGAGATCTACGCCGCCCCGGGCAACGCCGGCATTGCCCAGGTCGCCGACTGCGTCCCGATCGGCGTCGCCGACATCATCGAGCTCGCCGATTTCGCCGATAAGCTGAAAATCGACCTCACCGTCGTCGGCCCCGAGCTCCCCCTCACTCTGGGCATCGTCGACGAGTTCCAGAAGCGCGGCCTCACGATCTTCGGCCCGACCCGCCTCGCCGCCGAGCTGGAAGGCTCGAAGGTCTTCTCCAAGGAGTTCATGCGCAAGTACGGCATTCCGACCGCCGAGGCGTCGGCATGCTCCTCGGTCGACGAGGCGAAAGCCGCGCTGAAGACCTTCAAGTTCCCGGCAGTCATCAAGGTGGACGGCCTCGCGGCCGGCAAGGGCGTCGTCATCGTCAACTCCCAGGCGGAGGCTGACGACTACCTCAGACTCGTCTTCGAGGAGAAGAGGTTCGGCAACGCCGCCACGCGCATCCTGATCGAGGAGTTCCTCGCGGGCGAGGAGGTGTCGTTCCTGGTCATCAGCGACGGGAAGAAGTCGGTCCCACTGGCGCCGGCGAAGGACTACAAGAAGGCATTCGACGGCGAGACCGGCCCGAATACCGGCGGGATGGGGGCGCACTCCCCGGCCGTCGTGCTCTCGGGCGAGACGGCGGCCGAGATCATGAAGTCGATCATCATGCCGACGATCCAGGGGATGTCGTCGGAGGGGCGGCCGTACACCGGCGTCCTCTACGCGGGGCTGATGCTCACCCCCGACGGCCCGAAAGTGCTCGAGTACAACTGCCGCTTCGGCGATCCCGAGACGCAGGTGCAGATGCTGCGGCTCGAAGATGATCTGGCCGAGGTGATGCTGAAGGTCGCGCGCGGGAACCTCGGCGACACGAAGCTGAACTGGAAAAAAGAAGCGGCGGCGTGCGTGGTCGTCGCGGTCGACGGCTATCCGGACGACTACCCGAAAGGGCAGGAAGTCGTCGTCGATCCGATCACCGACGACGCGGTGACGATTTTCCAGGCGGGGACGATCAACAAGGGCGGGAAGATGATCAACGTCGCCGGCCGCGTCGTCTGCGTCTGCGCCCGAGCCGCGACGCTGAACGAGGCGCTCGCGAAAGCGTACGAAGCCGCCCCGAAGGTCCGCTTCGCCGGAGCCCGCTACCGCCACGACATCGGCTACCGCGCCCTCGAACAGAAGCGCGCCCTCGCGGTCTGATGCGAGTTTATCCTTGCGCGGCGAAGCCGCCCGAGGATCTGGTGCCCACAAACCACGTGGTGTCATCCCGAGCGT
>DASXIH010000641.1:0-4512 GCA_036498125.1 Thermoanaerobaculia bacterium | reverse complement strand
TTATCCTTGCGACGCGAAGCGGCGCGAGGATCTGGTGCCCACAGGCGCATCTCAATCGCCAAGGATGAACTGCCACAGTCCCGCGATGATCCCACGAAGCGAGCTGCGGCCCCGCAGCAGAAGGCGCAGATCCTCGGTGAGGAGTGCGCCGACGCGGCCGGCGCCGCGGTGCATCTTCGCGACCCGATAGCGGTTGCGCGTCCGGAGGTAGCGCGCGCGGACGCCGAGACGGGAGGCGGATTGCGAGCCGCGGTGCGTCGCCTTCGCGACCGGAAGGACGAGCAAATCCCAGCCGCCTTCGCGCAGCCGCGCCGATAACTCGACGTCCTCGTAGTATGCGAAGAAGCTCTCGTCGAAATGGAGCGCCTCGCGGCGATACAGCGTCGCGGTCGCGGAGACGCCCCATGCCGAGGGCAAGGGGGAGCCGATCGGAAGCCCATGGCCGATCTGCCGGATCGTTCCGTCGCTGACATCGATCCCCGCCCCGTCGATCGTCGATGCATCGCGGCGGAGAATCGTCTGCACCGCGGCGACTCCGTCCCGCATGGCGCCGCGAACCGTCTCAAACCAGTCGTCATCGAGCACGACGTCGTTATTGATCAGCGCCACGTAAGGTGATGTCGCGTGCTGCAGCGCCGCGTTCACACCGCCAGCGAAGCCGAGATTCGTGGCGCTACGGTGCGTCGCTCGCGGAGAGGGGGCAACAGACCCGTTGTCGAAGACGATCACGTTCGCGGGCCTCAGCGTTTGGCGGTCGATCGACGCCAGGCACTCGCCGGTCATCGCGCCGCCGTCGAGATCCAGCACGACGACGTCGACGTCACTCATGCCGCATCCGATCGAAGCTGACGCTTCCGTCGATGCAGCGCAGCGTGACGCGTCCCGTGTGCGTCAGGTAGACCGTCTCGCTGAGGTGCTCCTGCCGCGTGCCGGGCAGCCTGTACTGGCGGCCATCGAGCTCGATCCGCGCCGTCGACCCCGCGGCGTATTCGAGGCGCGACGTCCCGGCCCGCGCGAGAAACGACATCGACTCGCCCGCGTTCAGCGTCCAGCCGCTGCGGTGGAAGAACCGCTCGACCGTGTAGAGCGGCGGATAGAGCGTGCCGCCGTTGTGGATCACGTGCGCGTCCTCGAACTCGATGTGATTCGCCGGCTGCAGCGCGGAACGGAATCCGATCAGCATCGCGATCGCGAGCAGCGGCGCGACCACCGCCTGCGGCACGCGGACGAATCGCAGGAGAACGAGCACGACGACCAACGCGATGCTCGCCACGAGCGCCGCCTGATTGATCCGGATGAAGCTGGGGAAGAGGCGCGAGAAGTCGGCGTGGTAGAGCGTCGACAGCCACTCGCCGGCGAAGTTTTCGCCGCTCTCGATGTGGAAAAGGCGCCAGGGGAACGCCATGCCGTGAATCGTCAGGCCGATCGTCCAGATCGCGGCGGCGACGACGAATGCCACCGGCCGCGAACGCTGCCAGATCGCGGCGGCCCCGAGGAAGAGGACCGGCATGAAGACCGTGATGTAGCGGAGCGGCGGCGACCAGCCGCCGTGCCACTCCGCGCGCGGGACCAGCGAGACGATGTACGGCAGCGACGCGACGATCCCGATGCGGAACGCCGCCGGCATCTCGCGCCAGTAAAGCAGCGCGAAGACGCCGAGAAGATAGAACGGCGCCTGGAAGAGGATGCCCGACATGCCGTCGAGGAAGAGGCCGAAGAAGCCGACCTCGTACTGAATGATGTTCGGCGCGTGCAGTTCCTTCAGCGAGTGGCCGTTCAACGCGGAGCCGGTGATCACGGCGAGGAGGAGCAACGGAATCAGCGCGATGAAGACAAGGTGTGTCGATCTCTTCCGCGAGGGCCACTGCAACACCAGGAAGAGATCGATCAGGACGAAACGCACCTTCAGCAATCCGAGAAACAGCATCGCCGGGATCGCGCGCTTGATCCGTCGCTGCCGGACGCCGCGCACCGCCTCCACGAATCCGAGGGCTCCCGGCAGCTCGGGCCAGATGCGGGCGGCGTAGAAGACGATCGGCGGACCGAAGGCGAAGAGGGGGAAAAGCGCCCGGATCGTCGCATCCTCGATCCCTTCGTCTTCGAGCATCCGGATCGTCTGCCGGATGAGGAGCACGCCGAGGAGCGCGATCGTGGCGAGCGCGCCCGGGAGGCCGGCGAGCTTGTAGCCGGGGATCATCACGATCGGGAGGAACGGCTCGAGCCGCGAGAACTGCTCGCCGTGCGGGCCGGGCTGATCGCCCACCTGCGGGACGAGATCCGTCCGCCGCGTCTCCGAGTGCGCGAGGTCGCGGTACTGGTTCGCCAGATCGCGGTCGTGGTCCCGCACCATCGACTCGGTGATGAGCAGATAGAACGGCTCGTCGCCGTCCGGCAGCTGGCGCATCTGCGCCGCGATGACGAATGCGTAGACGATCGCGGCGATCGCCATCGCGCGCGTCGCCGACCAGCGGACTTCCTTCGCGTTCGCGAGTGCCAACGAGAAGGCCGCGAGCTTCAGTACCGCGAAGACGACGACCCCGAAGTAATTGTCGTCCGGTTTCAGCAGGCTCCAGAGAATCCAGCCGATGGCGTACGACGCGATTTCGAACGTCAGGTACCGCACAAGCGACTTCCCGCGGAAGACGATCAGCGGCAGCGCGATGAACGCGGCGACGGCCAGCGCGATCGTCATCGCTCGAACGCCTCTACCTGCAGCCGGACGGCGGCCGGAAGGTGCGGATCGGCGGCGATGCGGATGCGCGTCGCGTGTGGCGGCAGCGCGATCCGTCCCGCGCCGTCGACCCATGCCTCGTAGCCGTAGCCGCGGATGATCCCGGCGGGAACGCGCGGCAACCGGTTGCGCGAGCGCCACCACTGCGGGCGGCGCATGTAGCCCCAGTCCGCGACGTCGCGCATCGTGAGCGGCTGGCCGTTCAGCGTCCCCGCGACGGTGTAGCGGCTCAACCGGAATCCGTTCGCCGCGGAGATCGCGATCGACTTCGCGTCGCCCGGCACGTCGACGTCGACCGCCTCACCCGGCCTCAGCGCGAAGTTCAGCGGCGCCAGTCGTTCTGATGGTGTCGCCCGGAAAAAGTACGTGATCCCGCGTGCGGCAACGCCGCTCCAGGCGAAGAAAACGAGCATCATGGCGGTGACGAACGCCGGGAGTGTGACGAGCTTTGGAATGAGGGGTGTACCAATCGCCAAGATCGTGGCGACGGTAAACGGAATGACGAGCGTCCGCGTCGGGATGCCGGGCGTGAGAAACGCCGTGGCCAAAGCGACGGCCACCGCGAGGGGACTCTTCTTCATCACCGCGACGATCAGCAGCGCACCGGCGACGATCACGATCTCGCGCCACACTTCGACCCGTTCGCGCGCAATCCAACGGAGCAGCGCGATGCCGGCGACCGTCAGTCCGGCGCAGCGGACGAACGTCCACTCTTCGATCGCCCAGTACGCGCCGCAGAACACCGCGGCGAGCACGATTCCGTAGCCGAGCAACCGCATGTGCTCCTCGGGGAAACAAATCCCGCACGCGACGAGGAGCGGAAGGCCGAAGAGGATGACCGACGCACGACGGCCGCACAGAACCGCGATCGCGACGATGAGCAAGGCAATCACCGGCAGGGCGCGATCGATGGGCGTCGTTAGCGGGAACAACACGTGTTGCTACGTTACCGCAGCGTGTCCTGTCGCGTCGTGCGTCGGGTCGCGCGCGAATTCGGCGTCGAAGCCCTCGAGCGTCTCCGGCCTCAATGCGGATCGATAGACCAGGCGCGCGTCGCCTTTCAGGTGCACGTTGTCCACGGCGCCTTTCTCCAGCTCGAACGACACCTCCAGCGTGATCCCGCTGCGCGTCAGCACCGAGACCGGCGACTTCACGCGGCCGAACAGCGCGCTCGTCGACACCGAGGCGACGACGCCCGAGCCGCAGGCGAGCGTCTCCCCTTCCACGCCGCGTTCATACGTCCGCACCTCGATCGAGTGCGGATCGCGGACGACGACGAAGTTCGCGTTCGCTCCCGCCGGCTGCAGGTCGCTGTGCCTGCGAATCGAGCGGCCGAGCGGCTCGATGTCGTGCGACCAGAGCTCGTCGCGGAGGAAGGTCACGTAGTGCGGCACGCCGACCGTGATGAAGCTGCCGTGAATCGTCTGCGGGCCGATCGCCAGCGGCATCTCCGGCCGGAAGCCCTGAGGCGACGGCAGCGCCAGCGTCACCTCGCCGCGGTCGCCGATCTCCGCGCCGACGATCCCGGCGTCGGTCTCGATCGTCATCCGCCGCGGGGCGATGACGTTCACGAACGCGAACCGCGCCGCGCAACGCGTCCCGTTCGCGCAGAACTCGCCGAGGGAGCCGTCCGAGTTGAAGTACCGCATGCGGAACGTCGCCCGGGGGCTCGTCTCGATCAGGATCAACCCGTCCGCGCCGACCGAGAGCCGGCGCGTGCATATCCGCCGCGCGAAATCGCCCGCATCGGCAATCCGCGACACCCGGTGATCGATGACGAC
>DASXIH010000640.1:0-15910 GCA_036498125.1 Thermoanaerobaculia bacterium | reverse complement strand
CACCGGGTCACTGGTGACTACGGGTTACTGGTGACGAGTCACTGGTCACTGGGACTTGGTCCAGTCACCAGTGACCAGTCACAAGTAACCAGTTTCATCGCGGAGAGAACGCCAGACCCCGCTTCAGGAAGTTGCCGTAGCCGGTGCGGCCGACGTACTTCCCTTCGTCGATCACCAGCTCGCCGCGCGAGAGGACGGTCTTCGTCGCCCCCTTCACCTTCCAACCCTCGTAACACGAGTAGTCGACGTTCATGTGATGCGACTTCGCGCTGATCGTGAATTCCTCGTTCGGGTCGAAGATGACGATGTCGGCATCGCTGCCGACGGCGATGGTGCCCTTCTTCGGGAACAGGCCGAAGATCTTCGCGGCGTTCGTGGAGACGATCTCGACGAAGCGGTTGACGCTGATCCGTCCGCTCGCGACGCCGCCGTTGTAGACGAGGCTCATCCGGTGCTCCACGCCCGGCCCGCCGTTCGGGATCTTCGAGAAGTCGTCCTTGCCGAGTTCCTTCTGCTCCTTGAAACAGAACGGGCAGTGATCGGTCGAGACGACCTGCAGGTCGTTGAACTGCAGCCCGCGCCACAGCTTCTCCTGGTTCCACTTCTCGCGGATGGGCGGCGTCATCACGTACTTCGCCCCTTCGAACCCCGGCTGCTCGTACACGCTGTAGTCGAGGAAGAGGTACTGCGGACACGTCTCCGCGAACGCGGGCACGCCCATGTCGCGCGCGCGCACGACTTCCTGCAGCGCGTCGTCGCACGAGAGGTGGACGATGTACACCGCCGTATTCGCGATCTCCGCCAGCGCGATGGCGCGATGCACGCCCTCGGCCTCCGCCTTCGTGGGCCGCGTCAGCGCGTGGTACTTCGGCGCGGTCTTCCCCGCGGCGATCGCCTGCTTGACGATCACGTCGATGACGACGCCGTTCTCGGCGTGCATGCAGATGAGGCCACCGTTCTCGCCGGCGGTGCGCATCGCCTTGTAGATCGTCCCGTCGTCGACGAGAAAGACGCCGGGGTAGGCCATGAAGAGTTTGAAGCTCGAGACGCCCTGGTCGATCATCCGGCGCATCTCGCCGAGGCGCTCGTCGGGGAGATCGGTGCAGATGAGGTGGAAGCCGTAGTCGATCGACGTCTTCCCGTCGGCCTTCGCGTGCCACGCGTCGACCGCTTCCTGCATCGTCTGCCCTTTGTACTGCACGGCGAAGTCGATGATGGTCGTCGTGCCGCCGAACGCCGCCGCGCGCGTCCCGGTCTCGAACGTGTCGGACGCCGAGGTGCCGCCGAACGGCAGCTCCATGTGCGTGTGCGGATCGATACCGCCGGGGATGACGAGACGGCCCTTCGCGTCGATGACGCGGTCGGCGTCGGCGTCGATCGATTTGGCGATCATCGCAACCGTGCCGTCTTCGATGAGGATGTCGGCGTTGTAGTCGTCGACCGCGGTGACCACACGCCCGTTTTTGATGACTGTGCGCATGCGCGGATTATCATGCGCCGGAGGCTCGAAAATGAACCCTCTTCTCATCCTCCTCGCGATCTCGGCTTCCTCGAAACCGATCGACGTTGCGTACCTCGTCAACGAAAAGGACGCCGCCGCGATCGTAGAGCCGCTCCGCGTCGCCTTCACGAGCCCCGATCCGCTGGTCCGAACAGCGGCCGCCCGCGTTGCCGGCGTGCGCGACGAGAAGGCGCTCGTCGCCGATCTGCGAAAAGCGGCGGAAGGGGAGACCGATGCGGCGGCTGCGCGTGAGGAGTTGCGGTCGATTGCGCTCCTCGGCGCACCCGAGGATGTCGACTACGCGATCGGGGCGGCGGCGAAGTGGCCGGCCTCGGTCGACAACGACGTGGCGCAGGCGATCGCGCGCCGCGGCGGCGCGGAGGCGGTCAACCTCTACATCACGAAGCTCAGCCACGCCCGCACGCTCTCGCGCGCCGACTTCTTCCGGACCGCCCTGTGGGGACGTCCGCAGACGATGGTCTCGACCGCAGCCCGTCTCGTCGGCGTGCGCGACGAGCAGGGGTGGGTCGCCTTCATCAGCGTCATGACCGACTCCGACGTCCCGATTTCGCCGGGAGTCCTGGCGGCGTCGTTCGACTCGGAGTCGGAGCCGATCCGCGTCGCGAGCGTGTGGTACGCCGTCAAGAGCTACGCCGCCGATGCCGCGAACGTGCCGCAGCCGGTTCATGACGCGGTGGCGACCACGCGCGCGGACGTCAGCAACCGCGAGGCGTTCGGGCGCGAGCTGCTACGCCGCATCGCCGGCTTCGACAAGCACGAAGACGAGAAGTGGATCGCCTGGCTCGAGTCCGACGAAGCCGACAAGCTCCTCGGCCATTACCTGAGCAATGCCATCGCGCTCCAGTTGACCGACCGCGAATACGCGGTCCGGCAGAAGCGATGCGGCATCCAGCCGGTGTCGTGCAACATGCCCGAAAAGCGGCCGACGGCGCGCGTGATTCCGACGAAAGCGGTTCCTCCCGCCGCGTTCCAGTTGCCGGGAGAGCTGCCGGCCGGGATCGCGGAGGAGCTCACGCACTGCAGCGGCGGATGGCTCGGCCTCGCGGCGGCATCCGTCGACACGGCGGGTCGCGTGCAGCAGGTCGACCTCAAGAACATGGGCCGCTCGGGATGTCTCCCGCAAATCGAGGCGATGCTGCGCCTTTCCTACGCGACGAACACGGACATCATGAGCCCTCTCGCCATGCCCGATGTCGTGCTCGCGCATGCGCCTCGGGAGCCGCTCTGCCTCGATGAAGATCCGCCGTCGAACGAACCCGTCCTTCCGCTGTCGCGTACCGGCGGCGACGTGGTCGCGCCGGTGAAGATCCATTCCGTCGAGCCGAGTTTTCCCGAGAACGTCCGCCGCGACATGAAGTCCGGAGCCTCGTCGATCGTCATCCTCCAGGCAATCATCACGAAGCACGGATGTCTGCGCAGCGTCCGCCCCATCCGGCAGTCGCCGTATCCGGAGCTGAACGGCGCCGCGATCTACGCCATGTCGCAGTGGAAGTTCTCTCCCGCCACGCTGAACGGCAAGCCGGTCGACGTGATCTACAACCTCACGCTCAACTTCCAGACGACGCGCTGATATCCGCTAGAATCGCGCGACCCGGTACATGTCCAGTTCTCTGGCGCCAGGCGTGGTCATCTCCCGCTATCGAGTCATCGAGCCACTCGGGAAGGGTGGAATGGGAGAGGTTTACAAAGCGTGGGACCCGACGCTCGAGCGCGCGATCGCGCTGAAGATCCTCCCGCCCGAGCTGGTCCGCAATCCTGATCGCGTCCGCCGGTTCGTGCAGGAAGCAAAGTCCGCTTCCTCGCTCAACCACCCGCACATCGTCACCATCCACGACGTCGGCGAAGCGCGTCTTCCCCTCGGCGACGGCGAGGGCTCCGACATTCAGTACATCGCCATGGAGCTCATCGACGGCGAGACGCTGCGGCGCAAGATCAACGAGGGCGCCGATCTCCGTTCGCTCGTCGGCTGGCTGGCGCAGGCATCCGACGGCATCGCGAAAGCGCATGCGGCCGGGATCATCCACCGCGACCTGAAGCCGGACAACATCATGATCTCGCGCGACGGCTTCGCCAAGGTGCTCGACTTCGGTCTCGCGAAGCTGATCGAGCGCAGCGATCCGGTGGCGGCACCGAACGACAAGACGGACGTGCGCAAGGACGACAGCGAAGGGATGCTGGTCGGCACGATCGGCTACATGTCGCCCGAGCAGATCCTCGGCCGTCCGGTCGACCATCGCTCCGACATCTTTTCGTTCGGCGCGATCCTCTATGAGGCGGCGGCGAGGAGGAAGCCGTTCGCGGCCGACTCGAACGTCGACGTCATGCACAAGATCGTGCACGACAAACCGGAGCCGGTTGACAAATTCAACGGCGCCGCCCCCGCCGAGCTGCGGCGCGTCATTCGCCGATGCCTCGCGAAAGAGCCGGATGCCCGCTATCACTCGATGAAGGACCTCTCGATCGAACTGCGCGAGCTCTTCGATGAATGGGACGAGCTTTCGACGACCTCCGATCCGCGCGCCTCTTCCGACGCGCACGAACGGTCGACCGTCATCATGCCGCTGGCGAAAGCGCCGCGGCGGTCCTTCCTGCCGGTCGCGCTCGCAGTGGCCCTGCTCGTGCTGGCCGCCGGCGCTTTCATTGCGTGGCGCAAATTCGCGAAGCCGGCGGCGCCGCAGTTCCGGCTCGACACGCTGAAGATCACGCGTCTGACCAACGACGGCAACGTCGTCCTGGCTGCGATCTCGCCGGACGGCAAATACCTAGCGTTCGAGACGCGCGACGGCGCGACGGGCAATTTCGCGCTTTCGCTCGAACAGATTGCAACGGGCAGCAAAGTCGCCGTCGTCGCGCCGCAGCCGAGCCAGATCGTCGGGTTTGCCTTCTCGCCCGACAGCAACTATCTCTATTACGCGGCGCGCGAGCACAGCCTTTCCGAATACAACTGGCTGTATTCCGTTCCGACGCTCGGCGGCACCGCGCGAAGGGTGCTGTACGACATCGACAGCGGCGTGACGTTCTCGCCCGACGGCAAACGGTTCGCAGCCTTTCGCGGCATCCCCCAGAAGAACGAGGGCGATCTCATCGTCGCGAATGTCGACGGGAGCGGTGAGCGCGTGCTCGCGTCCGCGGCAGGCACCGAACGGCTCGACTACGTCACGCCCGCGTGGTCGCCTGACGGGAAGCAGATCGCAGGTTTCATTGCCAGCAACCGCGGAGGAACCCACGGTGAGCTGACGCTTTTCGATGCCGGTACCGGGAAACGCGAGCGCCTCGGCGCACAAGTCTGGTACGCCTGGACCGACAAGATCGTCTGGGCGCCCGACGGCAGCGGCATCTACTTGACTGCCTCGCTCACGCCGACCGGCGGCCTCGCGAATCAGATTTGGTTCGTCTCGGTTCCCTCCGCGGTCGCCACACGCGTATTCACCGATACGAACTTCTACTCCACCATCGCCATCACCGCCGACGGCCGCACGATGGTCTCGGTACAGATGAACGTGACGGGCGACGTCGCCAGGTCGAAGCCGGACGGCACCGGGGCCGCCGTGCTGACGTCGGCGGATCAGATCGTTCAGTCAGTCGGCGCCGCGGGCGACCGCATCGTCTACGGCGCGTACGCAAACGATACCGGCAACCTCTGGCTGCTCGACGGGAAAGGCGGGAAACAGCAGCTCACGACGGCCGGCCATTCCCAATTACCGGACGCGTCGCGCGACGGAAAGACGATCGCTTACCGCTGCTGGCGGAGCAACACCTGGAAGCCGTGCGTCCTGAACCTCGACAGCGGAGCCGAGAAGGCCTTCGAGGGGGTGTCGAACTTCACGCCGGTCGCGATCACGCCGGATGGGAGCGCGATCTTCTATCGCGATGAAAAGTCGGACATGATCTTCGCTCCTGTTGCTGGCGGCCCGTCGAAGGTCCTCGCGCATGACACAGGCAGCGCGGCGGTCTCCAGAGACGGCACGCGCGTCGCGATCGGGGTCATCGAGAATGCCGGAGGCAAGGAGCACCCGCGTCTTCTCATCATGGATCTGGCGTCCGGTTCGATTCTGAAGAAGCTCGACTGGTTCTCGGAGCGGCGCTTTCGCTGGATGCCGTCCGACGCCGGAATCGCGTATTTCAGCAGCGTCACCCCGCGCGACCTCTACGTGCAGCCGCTCGACGGCAGCGCGCCGAAACAGCTGACGCACTACGACAGCGGCGACATCTTCGACTTCGACTTCATGCCGGACGGCCAGCTCGTCGTCGCACGCGGCGAGGTCCGCAACAACGCGGTCATGATCACCGACTTCAAGTAATCAGCCGGCCATCGCGAACGCGCCATCGAGCGCGTCGCAGAGGACGTCGATGTCGCTCTTGGTCGCGATCAGCGGCGGGCCGAGGCGGATGACGTTGCCGAACAGGCCGCCTTTGCCGATCAGGACGCCGCGCTTCTTCGTCTCCTCGAACACCTTCAGCACCACGCCGGGTGCCGGCGTCTTCGTCTTGCGGTCTTCGACGCACTCGATCGCCTGCATGAGCCCCATGCCGCGGACGTCGCCGATCTTCTCGTACTTCTCCTGCAGCTCGTTGAGCCGCTGGCGCAGGTAGGCGCCGACGACCGCCGCGTTGCGGGGAAGATCGTTCTCTTCGATGTAGCGGATCGTCGCGACGGCTGCGGCCGAGGTCACCGGGTTGCCGCCGAACGTCGAGAAGGTGAGGCCTGGGAACGCACTTGCGATCTCGTCGGTCGTCGTCGTGCAGCCGACCGGCGAGCCGTTCGCCATTCCCTTCGCGAACGTCATCACGTCCGGCTCGACGTCCCAATGCTCGATGCCGAACCACTTGTCGCCGGTGCGGCCCCATCCGGTCTGCACTTCGTCGCAGATGAAGATGCCGCCGTAGCGGTGGACGATGTCGGTGACGATCTGGAAGTACTCCTTCGGCGGGACGATGAAGCCGCCGACGCCGAGGATCGGCTCGGCGATCATGCCGGCGATCTTGCCGTCGGTCGTCGTGAGGATCAGGTCCTCGATGTCCGTCGCGCAGCGGACGCCGCACTCCGGATAGGTCTGGCCGAACGGGCAGCGGTAGCAGTACGGCGCATACGCGTGCTTGATCCCCGCGACGTGCGTCCCGCCGTGGCGCCACGTCGAATGGCCGGCGGCCGAGATCGAGAGCATGGTGCGGCCGTGGTACGCGTGCCGCAGCGCGATGATCTCCTGCCGTCCGGTGTAGAGCCGCGCCGCCAGCATCGCCGTCTCATCCGCCTCGGTGCCGCTGTTCGTGAAGAAGCTCTGGTTCAGCTTCCCCGGCGTCAGCTCCGCCATCTTCGCCGCGAGCTCCTGCGCCGGTTTGTTCACGTACAGCGCTGACGTGTGCGAGACCTTGTCGATCTGCGCATGGATCGCCGCGTTGACGTCCTTGTTCGCATGGCCGACCGAGACCGTCAGCACGCCGCCGAAGCAGTCGAGGTAGCGGTTCCCCTTGTCGTCGAAGACGTACATCCCCTCGCCGTGATCGATCAGCAGCGGGTCCTGGTAGTACGTCGAAGCCGCCGGCCACGTGTGCCGCTTGTAATCCGCGATGACGTCGATATCGGTTTCGTTGAGAACGTCGGTCATGGTGTGTCCTTTTCTCTGTGGCGCTCCTCGTCGTACCACGTCGCGGCGAGGTCCTCCCATCGTGGGTTCGTCGGAAAGATCAGTGCATTCTTCTTCGCTCGCGTCCAGCCTTTGATCTGCTTTTCGCGCGCAATCGCTTCCTCAATTCTTTCATAGACTTCGAAGAAGACGAGTCGATCGCAGTTGTATTTCTTCGTGAAGCCGGGAAAGTGTTTGTGCTTGTGCTCCCAAACCCGGCGGTTCAGCGAGTTGGTGACGCCCGTGTACAGCGCGGTCTTGTTCTTGTTCGTCACCATGTAGACGAAGTACTGGTGTACCTCAGGTTCGGTCACGCTCAGCAATTCCATTCTGTCATCCTGAGCCGCCGGAGCGAAGCGTAGGACGGCGAAGGACCCGTTGCTGAAACGAGAGAGTCGTTCCAGCAACGGGTCCTTCGCCGCGCTACGGCGCTTCGCGCCTTCGCCGGCTCAGGATGACAGGCTCGCTGCGGGCGCCGCGTAACCTTCCACTTCTTCGTAGCCGCCGTGGTACTCGCGGGTGTCGGGGCGTTTGATCTGAGAGTGGGCGACGACGCGTTCTCTGCGGAGGCCGCGGAAGTCGGCGAGGGAGGCGAAGTTGCGCTGGTCCATGAACTCGGTCATGCCCTGCGTCAGCTCCTTGATCACGTTCGGTCCGATCGCGTGATCGAGCATCGCTGCGGTGCAGACCTGCACCGTTCCGCAGCCGAGCAGGAAGTAGTTCAGGGCGTGCTCGAACGTCGATACGCCGCCGATACCGGAGAACTCGCGGTCCCCGAATGCCCTCGTCATCTGCGACATCTTCGCCATCGAGAGCGGGAGGATCGCCGGTCCGCCGAGGCCGCCGGAGCTGACGTAGCCCTCGACGCTCATCTCGAAGTCGAGCGACACCGGGTCGATCGGCGGGAGCGAGGGGAACGTGTTCGACGACGACACCGCGTCGGCGCCGCCGAGGAAACAGGCGCTCGCCTCCTCGACGATGTTCGACGTCGCGGGCGTCAGCTTCACCCACACCGGGATGCGGGAGACTTCCTTGACCGCCTGCGTCACGACCGAGCAGAGGACCTTGTCCTTGCCGACGTTCGATCCCATGTCGACGCGGTCCATGTGCGGGCAGGAGAAGTTCAGCTCCAGCGCGTCGCACCCTTCGTCCTGACACGCCTTCGCCAGCGTCTGCCAGTTGTGCAGCTCCTTGTCGTTGCCGCTGCCGGCCATGATCGAGGCGACCAGGACGTTCTTCGGATACTGCTTCTTGATGTTGGCGAGCTTGCCGATCCACCAGTCGAGCGGCTTGTCGGAGATCAGCTCCCAGTTCCAGGAAGCGACCAGGGTCGAGTCGTTGCGCTTCGCCATCGAAAGGCGGGTACCACTGTTGTCGGCGCGGAGGAACTTCGTCTTCGGTCCCTTGACGTTCACGACCGGGTGCAGACCGATCGTTTTCGTCACCACGCCGCCCCAACCCGCTTCGAACGCTCGCATGATGTTCGCGTCCGACTCGGTCGGCGGAGCGGATGCGAGCATGAACGGATTTTCGAAACGGATACCGGTGAAAATTGTCGACAGATCGGCCATGGGCTCTCTCCTTAGTGGAAACGGAAAGTGTACATCCGGTTACGATGGATATCGGCGAAACGCCAGAAGACACGTTTTCGTTTCTGGAGGGGCGGATGCCCTCATCCGCCCGGCCGCGCGTTAGCGCGGCTGCGCCGACGCAGGGCGGACGGGGGCGTCCGCCCTCCAAGAGAGGAACGAACGTCCCCGAGATCGCCGGCGGAGCACTCGTCCTCGCCGGTGTCCGGCGGTGGGTGTTGACGCGGACGTCGTAGCTCCCTCTATGCCTGCCGCGTGAACAACTGCCGCTGGCTCATCCGATACGCATTGCTCCGAATCGTCTCGCGCAGGTTGCGCGGATCGGGGATGCTGTGAAGGACGAGCACCGGCTCCTGTTTGTCCGTCGAGATCAGCGTCACGTTGCCGATGCCGAGGATGCGGGCCATGAAAGACTGGTAGAACTGCGTGTCGTCGATCGTGCGGAGGTCGATCTCATTGAGGCTCTTCGAGAGGACGCCGTTCTCGATCAGGATGCGCTGGTTGGTGATCGTGTACTGCGTGCTGCGGATGCGCATGAGAGCGATGACGAGGCGAACGAGCTGGATCACGAAGATGATCGCCGTCACCCACCAGCCGATCTTGATGATCGACGCCTGCTGATCGAGGACGTTCGAGCGCCCGGCAAGCCAGTGTGCCGCGAGCGGAATCGCGATGACGATCACGATCAGGCCGATCACCCGTCCGACCAGCACCTTCGGCGACGGTGTTCCCTTCCAGAGCGTCTCCTCCGGACCGGAGGCCGCTGCCTGCGGCTGGAGCGCCGCCTGTGGCGTGTTCATCGGCCGTCCGCAGTGCGGACACACCGGAGCCATCGTCGAGACATCGTGGCCGCAGTCAGGGCAGGCGAGCACGGGCATGGTGTGATTCTAGTCCTCCGACTCGAATTACAATCTTCCGAAAATCACGGTCCCCCGAGGAGAGCCCAATGCCCGATGACGTCATTCGTCACGAAGACGGCCGCGTCGAGCTGCGCGACCACGCCGGCATCGAGAACAGCCGTCTCTACAGCGAAGACCTGGCGCCGGTCCCGGTCGCGAAGCGCAACTGGACGACGTACAACTACGCCGCGCTCTGGATCTCGATGGCGCACTGCATCCCGACGTACATGCTGTCGTCGGGACTCATCAGCGCCGGGATGAACTGGTGGCAGGCGCTGCTCACGATCCTCCTCGGCAACACCATCGTCCTCATCCCGATCCTCCTGAACTCCCACCCCGGCACCAAGTACGGCATCCCATTCCCGGTCTTTGCGCGCGCGAGCTACGGCACCTTCGGCTCGAACCTCCCGGCGATCATGCGCGCGCTCGTGGCGTGCGGCTGGTTCGGCATCCAGGCGTGGATCGGCGGACAGGCGCTCTTCACGCTGATTCACTCGATGGTTCCCGCGTGGCCGTCGCTCCTCGGCAGCGCCGCGATCGGCGGACACACGCCGACCGAGTGGCTCTGCTTCCTCCTCTTCTGGGGGATGAACATCTACATCATCTATCGCGGCATGGACCTGCTGCGGAGCGTGGAGAACTGGGCCGCGCCGTTCGTGCTCGTGATGACGGCGCTCCTCCTCGCCTGGGCGGTCTGGCGCGCCGGCGGCCTCGGGTACCTCGTCTCGCATCCGGGCAAGCTCCGGACGTGGGCCGACTTCGGGCCGGTCTTCATCCCGTCGCTCACGGCGATGATCGGCTTCTGGGCGACGCTGTCGCTGAACATGCCCGACTTTACCCGCTTCGGCCGCAGCCAGAGGGAACAGGCGATCGGCCAGACCGTCGCGCTGCCGACGACGATGACCGTCTTCGCCGCGATGAGCGTGATCATCACCAGCGCCGCGGCGGTGATCTATCCGAACGAGCCGATGAGCGACCTGTGGGATCCGGTCAAGCTCGTCGGCCACTTCTCGCAGGCTTGGGTCGTTGCGATCTCGATGTTCACGGTCGTCATCGCGACGCTCAGCGTGAACATCGCGGCGAACGTGGTCTCGCCCGCGAACGACTTCGCGAACGCGTTCCCGAAGGCGATCTCGTTCCGCACCGGCGGCCTGATCACCGGCATCCTCGGCATCGTGATGATGCCGTGGCGCCTGCTCGCCGATCCGAAGCTCTACATCTTCGACTGGCTCGTGACGTACAGCGGCGGACTCGGATCGGTCGCCGGCGTGATGATCGCCGACTACTGGCTCGTCCGCGACAAGGAGCTGAAGCTCGGCGATCTCTATCGCGAAAACGGCGTGTACAAGTACGCCGGCGGCTGGAATTGGCGCGCCGTCGTAGCAACCGTGGCCGGCTCCGCACTCGCGCTGATCGGACGCTGGGTCAAGCCGCTGCACACGCTATACGACTACGCGTGGTTCGTCGGCTTCGGCGTCGCCTTCGTGCTGCACCTTGTGCTGATGAAAGTGTCGAAACCGGAGATCGTCCCCGCCGCGCCCGCGGAGGCGTAGCGCCGAGTCCTCGGTCCTCGCTCCTCAGTCCTCGGATGGTTCTTGCCGAGGACTGAGGACCGAGGACTGAGGACTGGAGTCACGGCCAGATGCCGCGCACGCTCGCCACCCTTGCGACGCGCTTGATCGCCAGCGCAAACGCGGCAGTACGCAGGTCGACTTCGGCGCCGTGCGTGTCCTTGATCTCGAGCTGCATCTGGAGGACGGTGTCGGTCGCCGCTTCCATCTTGTCGCGTAGCTTCGTATTGACCTCTTCCTCGCTCCAGTGCTCGTTCTCGATGTTCTGCACCCACTCGAAGTAGCTGACCGTCACGCCGCCGGAGTTCGCGAGGATGTCGGGAATGATCGGGATCTTGCGGTCGAACAGCGCGCGATCGGCGGCGGGCGTCGTCGGGCCGTTCGCGGCCTCGGCGATCAGCTTCGTCTTCACGTTCGCGACGTTGTCGGCGCGGATCTGGTTCTCGAACGCGGCGGGGATCAGGACGTCACAGTCGATCTGCAACAGTTCGGCGTTGCTGATGTTCTTCGTCCCCGCGAGCCCGACCACCGACTTCGTCTGCTTCTTGTGCGCGAGGGCGGCGTCGTAGTCGATCCCATCCTCGGAATAGACGCCTCCGGTCGAGTCGCTCACCGCGATCACCTTCGCTCCAACCTCACTGAAGAGGCGAGTGGCGATGGAGCCCGCGTTGCCGAAGCCCTGGATCACGATGCGCGCGCCGCGCAGCGACGTGAGGCGGGGAATCGCTCCCTGCGCGATGGCGCGAGAGGTGGCGAAGAGGCAGCCGCGCGCCGTCGCTTCGTTGCGTCCGAGGGAGCCGCCCATCGGGATCGGCTTCCCGGTGACCACCGGCAGGTTGGTCTTGCCGGGATGCATCATGTCGTAGGTGTCGTATATCGACGCCATGGTGCTGCCGTCCGTGTTCACGTCGGGAGCGGAAATGTCGGTGTGCGGCCCGATGGTGTCGCCGAGCTCTGCGACGAAGCGGCGCGTGATCGGCGGAGCTCGTCCTTGGAGAGCTGCTGCGGATCGCAGACGATGCCGCCCTTCGCGTCGCCGAACGGGATGTCGGCGACGGCGCACTTCCACGTCATCCACGAAGCGAGCGCGCGCACTTCATCGCCGTTCACTTCGGGGTGATAGCGGATCCCGCCTTTCCCGGGCCCGCGGACGCGCGAGTGCAGCGCGCGGTAGCCGGAGAACGTCCGGACGCTGCTGTCGTCCATCTCGACCGGAAACTCGAACTTCTGGAGCCGGGTCGTCCCGCGGAGCCAGTTCCGCAGCCCGTCCGGCAGCTCGGCGATGTACTCCGCCGCCGTATCGAACTGTTGCTGCGCAATTTCGTACGGATTGAGGTTTCGCCGGCGGAAACGGAGGCCGAGGTCGTATCACGCGCGGAATTGCGCACGTCCACGGGGAGTCCCTCCTTTTGCGAGGAGGAAACGATAACACCGTGTTGCGTGAGACAGGATGTGACGGCTGCTACGATCACGTGCGATGCCGAATCGCTCGCTGCGTTGGAACGACAAGCCGGCCGTGCGCGAGATCAATGGTCGCCTGGCTGCGCTGTCCGGCTTCCCTTTTCAGGGCGCCGTCCTTCCCCTGCTCCATTTGCTGTGGCCCGACGCTCACGAATCCGAGCCGCAGGGAACACTCGACGCGGCTGGTATCGACATCTACTCGGGTTCGGAACCGCATTTCGATCTGGTGGTGCAATGCAAGGGCTATCTCAAGTCCGAGCCTTTCTCGAACCAACGCAGCGACGCGATTGCGTCGATCCGCTCTTTCGAGAAGAGCGGCTATACCACCGATCTCTACATCTTTTTGTTCAACCGCTCTGAGCACACCGTCAAGTACATCGAAGTCATCCAACGTCGGCTCACCGGTCTTCGCTCGACCGGGAAAGCGCGGCGCACCCTGCTGATGGAGCATCGCGAGTTGGTCGATGACGCCATGAACGAGATGGAGCGCCGGGTGCTTCGCTCGATCGAGGAAGGAAACGTGACGCTTGCCGAGGAGCAGCGCCAAGCGGAGAAAATCATCGGGTCCGAGCCTCTTCGTGAGGTCCCGATGGTCGCGCACGATATGAAGATCGACGCGCGCCGGCTTCGGTCCGAAGGGGAGCGAACCGCAAACATCGGCGACCCGATCTCGCTCCTCACTGACCGGAGTCGTCGCCGCATTCGCGTTCTTCATGCCCCGGCGGGATTCGGCAAGACCACCGCGGCCATGCGCGCGATGCACGATCGGCAGGCGCGCTGGCTCCTCATTCCGGCCGCGCGGATCCGTCGCGACATGGCGAACGGCCATGCGATCTTCGAGACGGGCATCGACATCGAGCGTCTTCTCGCTGACGCGCGGGATCAGGAGCGCGAGCTGCGAAAGACGATGGTCGGACCGATCGTCAAATACTTGACGCAACTGCCTGACGGCGTCGGTCTGATCATCGAGGCTCTCGACGAGGCGCCGTTGCTGCAAGCGCAGTCGTACGATCTCCACCGGTTTTTCAATATCCTCGGCAACACTCAGGCGCCGGTCATGGTGACCGTGCGGAAGGAGTTTTGGGAATCGCACCGCAATGATTTCGATGCCCATTTCGGACGAGAGGCTGAGCGGGAGTCGACGACTCAGACGATCCAGATCATCGAGCTGAAGCCGTGGGAGAACGAACAGATCGCGGCGGCCGCCCGTAACCACCTCCGAACTCTCGCCAATGCCGATGAGATCGCGCGCGTTCAGAGGTTCCTCTCGACTGTCGAAAGCGGCGACTACGAGGCTTTTTATGGCGACATTCCGCGGACGCCAATCTTCTTGAAGATGACGCTCGACGTCATGAGAAGCGACGACCCGCAGCGTTTCGGCCGGCTGCGGCTGGTCGAGCTATGGATCCGATTGAAGATCCTTCGCGACGTCGAAGCGCCGGCGATTCACGGCGGCGGACGGATTCCGATCCACCCGGACGCCCGCTCAGCCGACGATACTCTCCGCATTGCGGACAGGGCGATGATGGCCGCGGCGCAGGCAATGTCGCACGTCGAAGGGGACAGGCTCATTCTCGACACCGATGCGGAGTTCGACGCCGTACGACAGCAGATGCGCGGAGACGGAGCGATCGAAATCCCTCCTTCACCGGACGCACTGATGCTCAATACCTTGTTGGTGCCGGCAGCTTCGCGCGACCTCTCAGGCGGACAACGCGTGCGCTTTGCTCACAAGATGTTTCATGAGTACTACGTCGCACGGCGTCTCGCGCGGGACTCGCACCCTTTGATTATGCCGTCCGGCGTAGCGGAGTGGATCATCGAGATACGGCGAACGACATCGTGACTCTACCTGGTGGAGTTTGATACAGCGAGCCGCTGTTTCGACACCTTGCTGGCAAGATGCGACAATGACGCGAGTGACCTCGAATGAAGGCGATAGACCCTGTAGTTGAGCAGAGCAGCGATACAAAGCTCCGTTCGCAACTCGACGATGAGCTGGAGGCGCTTCGCCGCCCCGGTGCCGCCGACAAACTGCGTCGGGCATTCGAGGCGACTCCTGAGAACATCGCGAAAGCCGCCACGAACGCGCGTCGTCGTAAGCGGTGACCGACGCGTCATCTGAGAAGCCTGTCATCTTCGTGCTCGCCGGGGTCAACGGCGCCGGCAAGAGCTCACTCGGCGGCGAGTTTCTGCGTGAATCTGGACTCGTTTACTACAACCCGGACGAGTTCGCGCATCGCATCTTGGATGCGACGCATTGCAGCGTCGAAGAGGCGAACTCGATCGCTTGGAACGAAGGGCACCGTCGCCTTGCGCATGCAATCGATCATCGGGAAAGCTTCGCCTTCGAATCGACGCTTTCCGGCGTCACGATGACCTCCTTGCTGATAAGAGCCAGTCCACAGTTTGACGTGAGAGTGTGGTTTTTCGGGCTCGCAACGCCGGAACAGCATATTCGGCGGGTGCGTGAGCGCGTTGCACGCGGCGGTCATGACATCCCGGAAGAGACGATTCGAAAGCGGTGGATTGATGCTCGTCGCAACATCACACGGCTCCTGCCACATCTTTCCGAACTTCGCGTCTTCGACAACTCGGCGGAGGCCGACGGGCCGCTGGGAGCGATACCGCCTCCGCGGCTGCTCCTTCATTGGAATGGAGGCATGGTTGCCGGACCGGGTCGTGCTGCATTGATCGAGACCCCCGACTGGGCTCGAGAGATCGTGGAGGCTGCGCTCGCGCTTGAAGAGAGATAACGGCTACCGGCGCGAGCCGACGATCGCGCGCAGTGTTCGCAAACGGAGATCGAGATCCTCGGGGGTCATGGACGCGTACTTTGCGGGCAGGAGGCGGCGGCTGGAGGTCTCGAAGACGGCCAGCAGTTCCATGTACTCGAGAAGCTCGGTGTCTCGGCTGGGGAAGTAGTCGGAGGCGGCGCGGGTGAGGTTGTCGGCGGAGACGGTGGTGGCGCCGGCGCGGGCGGCGTCGTCGTTCGCCATGAGGATGACCGCTTCGACGTCGGCATTGCTGTAGCCGATCAGCTTCGTGGAGAAGGCGTCGCGGATGGTGGTGAAGTCGACGTCCGTCTTGACCTGGTTCTTCTTGACGACGGCGCGGGCGACGTTTTCGACCTCCTCGGCCGTCTGCGAGTAGAGGAACGGAATCTTGCGGTCGAGGCGCCCGGCGCGTTTCAGATCGACGTCGAGCTTGTCGGGCCGATTGGTCATCACCAGGAACAGGATCC
>DASXIH010000639.1:0-3945 GCA_036498125.1 Thermoanaerobaculia bacterium | reverse complement strand
AGGTTCCATCGGCGTCGACCTTCACCCAACGTTTCGGCTCGGCGACGGCGAGCGAGAGGTAGCCCTCGCGCACGCGGCGGTGAAAGCGAAGGTCCTCCGCCTCGAATCGTCCTTCGTGCGGCGTCGCCGTGGCGTTGCGCGAGCGGGCGCGCGAGAGGCCGACTTCTTCCGGCAGATCGAACAGCAGTGTGAGATCGGGGATGAGCGAGTCGGTCGCCCAGGCGTTGAGCGTCCGGAGCTGATCGAGATCGATGACGCGTCCGAAGCCCTGATACGCGAGCGTCGAGTCGGTGAAACGGTCGCAGAGGACGACCTGTCCGCGCTGCAGCGCCGGCCGAATCAATTCGACGACGTGCTGGCGGCGCGATGCCGCGAACAGAAAAAGCTCCGCGACGCGGTCGAGGTGCGACTCGGGGTCGAGCAGGATGGCGCGGATCCGGTCCGCGGTCGGCGTCCCGCCAGGCTCCTTGGTCGCGACGGAATTCGGGATCCGCTCGGCGAGCCGGCGAAGCTGCGTCGTCTTGCCGGAGCCTTCGATCCCTTCGAAGGTGAGAAACACGCGCGGATTCTACTCGGCCAAACCGTCGCGCAGGCCGCGCAAATAGTGCTGCCGCATCAGCTTCTCGAAGACGTCGTTGCTGGCGAGGAGGCGGAGGCGCTCGCCCCAGTGCGCGCGCTTCGTCAGTTTGTTCATCTCGGCGTCCTCGACGCGTGCGTCGTCGTGGACGCCGAGGAAGTGGCCGAGCTCCGGATGCTTGCGGTAGAAGATCGCGCCCGACTTGCCGACGGTGTACTGCCGTTTGGCGAACGAGTCGATGGTCATGCGGTGATAGTGGCGCGTGACGGCGCGAGCGTTGTAGCGGATCTTCAGGCCGAGGTCGTTCAGGCGATAGGCGAGCTCGATGTCCTCCCACGCTGCGGCGGGGAAGGTCGTGTCGAAGGGATGATCGGCGAGGAGCTGGCGGTCGATGGAGATGTTCGAGGTGTAGAAGAAGTTGAACGGCACCGCCTCACCGTCGCGAATGAGCTTGTAGCCGAACTGCAGGCCGTAGTCGTTGATGTAGTCCATGAACGCGGTGACGCGTTCCTTGCGCGGCCAGCCGGTGTAGCCGAGGCAGGCGACGAGCGCGTCGTCGTTCGCTTCGCGGTGCGTGCGGGCGTGCTCCGCGAGGAAGTTGCGCTCGGGGACGGTGTCGTCGCCGATGAAGACGACGAACCGGCCGGTCGCCAGCGAGACGCCGTGGTTGCGCGCTTTGCTCGGCCCGGAGTTCGGCTGCGTCCGGAACTGGAGACGCAGATCCCAGTGCATCGTCGGGATGTTGTACGTCGGGTCGGTCGAGCCGTCGTCGATGACGATGACCTCGAACGGCGGCGCATCGCGCTGGTCCTCGAGCGCTTTGAGGACCCGCATGAGCATTTCCTGCCGGTTGTAGGTGGGGATGACGACGGAGAAGTAGTCGTTCTCAGGCACTCGTCCCCCCGTCAACGGCGAGCACCTGTCCCGTAATTGCACTCGCGTCGTCGGAGAGGAGGAAGGCGATGGCGGCGGCGACTTCGTCCGCGCGGATGACGCGGCGCATCGGGATCTGCCGGATCATCTCCTTCCGCACGTCCTCCGACATGTCGGCGGTCATCTCGGTCTCGACGAGCCCCGGCGCCACGCAGTTGACGCGGATGCCGCTCCGCGCGACCTCGCGTGCCAGCGACTTCGTCATCGCGATGAGTCCGCCCTTCGCGGCGGAGTAGTTCGTCTGGCCGACGACGCCGTGGAGGCCGGAGAGCGACGCGACGTTCACGATCGCGCCGCGGCGCTGTTTCATCATCACGGGCAGCACGGCTTTCGTCGTGATCCAGGCGCCGGAAAGGTTCGTGTCGAGAACCTCGCGCCATTCGACGTCGGTCATGTTGTAGGCGAGGTTGTCGCGGCGGATGCCCGCGTTGTTGACGAGGGCGTCGAGCGATCCGAAGCGGTCGACGATCAGCTCCACGAGCTGGTGCGTCGCGTTCGCGTCGCGTACGTCGACGTGGTACGCGCGGATGTGCGTCGTGCTGTCTGCGCCGAGGGTGCCGCGCGCGTCCGCCTCGAACTGCAGCGCCTCATCGCGCGACTTGCCGTACGTGAACGCGACCGACCAGCCTCCGGCGAGCAAATGCATGGCGGTCACGCGCCCGATGCCGCGCGACCCGCCGGTGATCAGGACGACTTGCGATGACATTCTCGAACTTTATCCTTCGCGAAGCGAAGGATAAACTCGAAGCAACTAGGCTTCTTCCTCGTAGCGTTCCTTGAGCGAGGCGACGACGGTGGGATCGGCGAGGGTGGTGACGTCGCCGAGGGCGCGGCCTTCGCCGATGTCGCGCAGGAGGCGGCGCATGATCTTGCCGGAGCGGGTTTTCGGCAGGTCGGCGGTCACGAAGATCTTCTCGGGCCGTGCGATCGCGCCGATCTTCTCCGCGACGTGCGCCTTCAGCTCGCGCTCGAACGCTTCCGGGTCTTTGAGCGCGCGATCGCGCTGCGACTCCTTGACGATGACGAACGCCGCGATGCCGGTCCCCTTGATCTCGTGCGCAATCCCGACACACGCAGCCTCGGCGACCGCCGGATGATCGACCAGCGCCGACTCGACTTCCATCGTGCCGATACGGTGTCCGGCGACGTTGATGACGTCGTCGACGCGGCCGAGGAGCCAGAAGTAACCGTCTTCGTCGCGTTTCGCGCCGTCGCCGGTGAAGTAGATGCCGTCCCACTTCGACCAGTACTGCTTCACGAAGCGGTCGGGATCCCCCCAGATGCCGCGAAGCATCGAAGGCCACGGTGACGTGATGGCGAGGTAGCCTCCGCCGACTTCAATCGGTTTGCCCTTCTCGTCGAGGATCTGCGCGTCGATGCCGGGGAACGGCTTCGTCGCGGAGCCGGGCTTCGTTGGTACGAGGCCGGGAAGCGGCGTGATCATGATCGCGCCGGTCTCCGTCTGCCACCACGTGTCGACGACCGGGCAGCGCTCGTTGCCGATGTTCACGTGATACCAGACCCACGCTTCCGGATTGATCGGCTCACCGACCGAGCCGAGGAGCCGGAGCGACGACAGGTCGTGCGCCTTCGGCAGCTCCTCGCCCCACTTCATGAATGCGCGGATCGCCGTCGGCGCCGTGTAGAAGATGGTGACCTTGTGCCGCTCGATGATGTCCCAGAAGCGGTCCTTCTTCGGCCAGTCAGGAGCGCCCTCGTACATCATCACCGTCGCGCCGGCGGCGAGCGGACCGTAGACGACGTAAGAGTGCCCGGTGACCCAGCCGATGTCGGCGGTGCACCAGTACACGTCGTCATCTTTCAGGTCGAAGACCCATTTGCAGGTCGCGAGACAGCCCGTCAGATAGCCGCCGGTGGTGTGGATGATTCCCTTCGGCTTGCCGGTCGTGCCGGAGGTGTAGAGCGTGTAGAGCATGTGCTCGGAGTCGACGAAGACCGGCGGGCAGTCGGCTGAGGCGCCCTTCATGAGGTCGTGGTACCAGTGGTCGCGGCCTTCTTTCATCGTGACCGCGTCGTCCGTCCGCTTGACCACCACGACGCTCTCGATCGATGGGCAGCCGTCGACCGCGTCGTCTCCCGTCTTCTTCAACGGCACGAGCGTTCCGCGCCGGTAGCCGCTCGTTGCGGTGATGAGGCACTTCGCCTGCGCGTCCTGGATGCGGTCGCGCAGCGCTTCGGCGGAGAAGCCGCCGAAGACGACGGAGTGGACGGCGCCGATGCGCGCGCACGCGAGCATCGCAACGGCCGCTTCGACGATCAGCGGGAGGTAGATCGCCACGCGGTCCCCCTTGGTGACGCCGAGCGACTGCAGCGCGTTCGCGAACTTCGACACTTCCTCGTGCAGCTCGCGATAGGAGACGCGGCGAATCTCGCCCGGCTCGCCCTCCCAGATCAGCGCGATCTTGTCGCCGCGC
>DASXIH010000638.1:0-3066 GCA_036498125.1 Thermoanaerobaculia bacterium | reverse complement strand
CGGACAGTGCCGGATGTGTTTGGTCGAGATCGAAGGCAACCCCAAGATTCAGGCGGCATGCACCACGCCGCTGAAGGACGGCCTCTCGGTCAAGACGACCACGGAGAAGGTCCGCAACTCGCGGGCGGCCAACATGGAGTTTCTCCTCATCAACCATCCGCTCGACTGCCCCATCTGCGACAAGGCCGGCGAGTGCCCCCTGCAGGACTACTCCTTCAACTACGGCTCCGTCGACTCGCGTTACGGCGAGTTCAAACGCACCTACCCGGGCATGGACCGGACGCCGATCGGACCGCACGTCGTGCAGAACATGAATCGCTGCATCCACTGCACGCGATGCATCCGCTTCTGCGCCGAGGTGACCAACACGAACGAGCTGGCGTTCTTCAAGCGCGGCGCATCGACGCAGGTCGGCGTCTTCCCCGGCGTCCCGCTCGACAACTGGATGTCGGCGTGCGTCACCGACATCTGCCCGACCGGCGCCCTCACCACGCGCGAGTTCCGCTTCGAGTCGCGGGTCTGGAACCTCGACTCGACCGAGTCGGTCTGCAACGGCTGCGACGTCGGTTGCAACATCTTCATCGGACACCGCACCGGCCAGATCTTCCGCTACCGTCCGCGCGTCAATCCCGACGTCAACGATCACTGGCTGTGCGACTACGGCCGCTTTTCCCACGAGCGCTACGACACGGACCGAGTGGTCGTCCCCAAGGTCCGCACCGAGGATGACTACCTCGGCATCTCGACCTGGAACGAGGCACTCGACGCGGTCGGATCGGCGCTCGCGAATGCGAAAAACGTCGCCATGATCGCCTCGGCGAACATGACGAACGAAGAGGCGGCGGCGGCGAAGGAGCTCGCGGACGACCTCGGAGCCTCGATCGGCGTCATCGTCGACTCCATCGGCCCGATCAAGATGAAGTCGCGCACCGAGTGGCTCCTCGGCACGCAGGCCGCCCCGAACTTCCGCGGCGTGTCGAAGATCGTCGGCTCATCGAGCATCGACGACCTCCTCACCAAAGGCGCCGAGGGCGTCGACGTCCTCTACATCACCGACGCTCTCTTCTCGGAGCGGACGAGCGATCCCGCGGTCGTGGCGAACCTCCGCAAGGCGAAGTTCCTCATCGTCCACTCGTGGGACGCCGCTCATCCGCTCTGCGACGTGGCCGACGTCCTCCTCCCCTCCACGATTCACGCGGAGAAGGAAGGGACGTTCACGAACCTGCAGGACCGCGAGCAGCAGATCTTCCAGGCGTACCCCGCGAAGGGACAGGCGGTCGGCGACGACGAAATCTTCCGCCGCGTGCTGAACAGCATCCCGAAGGCGGAAGTCGCGGCGGCAGGCGCATAAGCGATGGCATTCGATGCGACGGACGTCGCACTCTCGGTCCTGAAGATCGCGATCGTGCTCCTCGCGATCCTCAACGTCACGCCGATCATGGTGTGGGTCGAGCGGCGCGGCAGCGCGCTGATCCAGGACCGCCCCGGCCCGAACCGCGTCGGACCGTTCGGCCTCTTCCAGTCGTTCGCCGACGCGCTGAAGTTCATCCTCAAAGAAGACATCGTCCCCGACACGGCGAACAAGTTCCTCTACACGATCGCCCCGGCCATCGGCCTGCTCCCTGCGCTGACGACCATCGCGGTCGTACCGTGGGGACGTCCGTTCACGCTTCACAACCTCCACTTCTTCGGCCGGACGTTCTTCGAGCAGCCGCGCGTCTTCGAGCCGATCGTCGCCGACATCAACATCGGCATCCTGCTCGTCTTCGCGCTCGCGTCGCTCTCGGTCTACGGCATCGTGACCGCCGGCTGGTCGTCGAACAACAAGTACTCCCTCTTCGGCGGCATCCGCGCCTCGGCGCAGATGATCTCGTACGAGCTGGCGCTCACCCTCGCCGCGGTCAGCGCGCTCCTGGCCGCCGGATCGCTGCGGCTGACGGACGTGGTGTGGAAGCAGACCGGCTACTTCGTCATCTTCGACACCATCAAGATCCCGGCGTGGAACATCTTCTCGCCGGCGATGTGGCTCAGCGCGGTCATCTTCATCGTCTCCGGGTTCGCCGAGACGAACCGGCTGCCGTTCGACTTCGCGGAAGCGGAGCTCGTGGCCGGGTACCACACCGAGTACTCGTCGATGAAGTTCGCCCTCTTCTTCATGAGCGAGTACATGGCGATGACGACGATGTCAGCGCTCATCGTCACGATCTTTTTCGGCGGCTGGAGCATCCCCTGGTGGGTTCCCCCGCCGACCTTCCTCGGATTCCTCCTGACGGCCCTCGTCTTCCTGGCGAAGGTCTCGTTCATGCTCTTCGTCTTCGTCTGGATCCGCTGGACGATCCCGAGGCTCAAGTACGACATCCTCATGAAGATCGGGTGGAAGATGTTCCTCCCGCTGGCATTGCTCAACCTCGTCGTCGTGGCGCTGTTCATCGCGAAAGGGTGGATCTGACGCGATGTTCGAGTACGTGATCTTCTTTTTCTTCGCGGCCGTGGCGGTCATCTTCGCGCTGGTCGTCATCACGAACCGGAACCCGGTCGTCAGCGCGCTGGCGCTGGTGGTCTCCTTCTTCGCGTTGGCGGTGATGTACGTCCTGCTCGATGCGCCGTTCCTCGCGGCGCTGCAGGTGATCGTCTACGCCGGCGCCATCATGGTGCTGTTCCTCTTCGTGATCATGCTGCTCAACCTGCAGCACAAGCACGAGCCGATGACACATCCGATCCAGCAGTTCCTCGGCTACGCCACCAGCGCGGCCTTCGTGATCGGGCTCGTTTACTACCTGGCCAAGTACGCCGCCTACACCGTCCCGGCCAGTCCGTTTTATACCGACGCGCGGCTGATCGGCGTGGCGCTGTTCGAGTCCTATATCAGGCCAGTTGCGAGGGCAAATGGCATTCACAAGAAAATCGGCTGGCATACTTTCCGTCACTCCTTCGGCACCTTGCTGAAGGCGAATGGAGAAGACGTCAAGACGGTTCAGGAGCTCTTACGACACGCGAACAGCAGAATAACGCTCGATGTTTACACGCAAGCGGTGAACTCGAACAAGCGAGCCGCACAGAGCAAGG
>DASXIH010000637.1:0-7613 GCA_036498125.1 Thermoanaerobaculia bacterium | reverse complement strand
TAAGGTCAGAAAAGCGGCAACGATGGTCTTTCTCATGAGGTCACCTATGGCGTCATCGACTGGCAAGCATCGCCGTAGTCCGTGTTCGTCTGTCCGTTTTTCCAAGCAAAGTGGAAGTGCGGGAAGCCGTCCGCGAGAATTTGGTCGATCGGCTCGACCCACGCACCGGCGTCATGCGCGCATTGGGCGAGCGCGTTCCAGAGATGGCAGTCGTAATTTCCGTTGTACCCGGTCTGCGTTAAGGCTTTGATGGTGAGGTCGATCGCGTCACCGTAAACGTGATCGCCGCAGGGAGTGCTGGAGTTGCTGCCCGGCGTCCGATACCCGCCGCCCTCATTCGGCTGTCCCATGGACGGTAAGTTGTTGTCCATGCAGTCGGCAACCGATGCGACGATGCCGACCATCGACTGGTCCATCATCACGTAGTTGTAGGATTCATAGTGATAGTCGCTCCAGGAGAAGTAGTTCTGCATCCCCGATTGGTTGTAGGCGGTCTCGTCCAGAAAATCGCCATCCGTCAGAGCATCGCCGCACGTCGTCTGATACATGTTCTTGAGGCTCGAAAGCTGCGAGCCCGAGGTTCCGGTCCCGCCACCTCCGGAGTAGTATCCGCCGCTTCCACCATCGTCGCAGACCTCGTACGTGTCGCCGGTCTGCCAATGCCCGGTTTGTGACCCGTCGGACCAATCAACCGTGACGTAGTAGTACTCGGTGTATTCAGTACACGACGCATGTACGCTGAATGCAGTTGCAGTGCAGAACAGCGCGACGACCGCGAGTCTCCACTTCATGGTCCCTCCAACAGGAATCGAAATCGTTGTGATCCCAAGTTAGCAGAGGTTGCGCCGGATGGGAAGCCTTCCGTCAGAATTGTGCGAACCGTTCTTATGGAACGGTCGAGGACGCCACGCCTAGCTCTCCAACACCCGGATCGGCAGCACTACCGCCTGCAGGCCGTCGAACTGTAGCCTCCGTTGGATCGCGTTCGGCGTTTCGTTATGGAGTAGCCGGTAGTACCACTTCTCTTCGCGGAAGATGAGGCGGCCCATGAAGAAGATGGCGCGGGGGTACTCCTCGGCGATCTGCTTGCACATGTCGGTCACGCTCTCGACCGGTTCCGTGCCGACGGCCATGCGGTAGTCGGCGTTCATGCCCTGGCTGCGGGCCCACTTCACGTACTGGTCGAGATTGCCGCGGGTCTCGTTCTCGAGGCGGCCGACTTCGTCGGCGCCTTTGAACGTGCCGGAGTCGACGACGGCGGCGCTGACGAAGATGAAGTTCTTGAACACGCGCGGGAAGAGGCGGTGGATCGAGAGGACTTCATGGATGCCGAAGCCGGAGAACGACTTCACCATGATTACCGCCGTCGGCGCGTTGCGGTCCATCGGAGCGAGATCGGCCTCGTGGACGGTCGAGGGGACGTTCATCAGGATGTCGTCGAGGCTCCGCATGCCGGCGCGGACGCGCTGATAGTGGCGGTGGATCGCGAAAGCCACCATGACGAGCGCGCTCGTGATCACCATCGTGATCCAGCCGCCCTGCAGGAACTTCTCGTAGATCGTGACCACGAGAATGCTGACGCACATGAAGAGGCCGACGCCGTGGATGAGGAGGTTGCGTTTCCACTTCGGCTCGTGGCCCCGGATCATCAGACGCGCCATGCCGAGGAGCGAGAGGGAGAACGTGATGAAGACGTTGATCGAGTACATGACGACCAGCGTCGTCACGTCGCCGTGGGTGTAGACGAGCGCCGCGAGCGCGGCGATGCCCATCATCAGGATGCCGTCCTGCGTCACGAGCCGGTCGGAAAGCTGCGCGAAGCGGTGCGGCATCCATGAGTCGACCGCCATGTTCGAGAGGATGCGCGGCCCGTCGAGGAAGCCCGCCTGCGCCGCGACGAACAGCAGCGCCGCTTCGGTGATCAGGGTGAAGATGACGATGCCCGACCCGGTCGACCATCCGTGGAACAGGTTCGCCAGCATGACGGCGTTCATCGTCTTGCCGGGCACCGGATGCGCGTTCGTCAGGAGGTACCCGAAGATGATCCCGCCGGCGGTGAACGCGAGGGAGACCGACATCAGCGCCATCGTTTTCCGCGCCGTGTGCACGCGCGGCTCGCGCAGCATCGACACGCCGTTCGAGACCGCCTCGATTCCGGTGTAGGTCCCGCCGCCCATCGAGTAGGCGCGGAGGATCAGCAGCAGGAGCGGGAGCCACCCGAGCTGGTGCGCGGTGGCGCGGTAGTCGTGCGCCGCTTCGTGGACGACGTGCGGCAGGTTCCCGAAGTCGGCGAAGAAGACGTAGAAGATGACGAGGACGTGCATCACTACGAACGCCACGAAGATCGGGGCGAGGAGGTTGACCGACTCCTTCACGCCGCGCAGGTTGAGCACGACGAGAAAGGCGAGGACCACGAACTCCGTGATCATCTTGTAAGGGAGCATGTGCGGCGGCAGGAACGACCAGAGCTGGTCGCAGCCGCTGGCGATCGAGATCGTGATCGTCAGGACGTAGTCGACGAGCAGGGCGCAGCCGGAGACGACGCCGACGCGATTGCCGAGGAGCTTGGTGGCAACGAGGTATCCGCCGCCGCCGCCCGGGAAGTGCTCGATGAGGTTCGAATAGGCGGTGGCGATGACGAGAATCGTCGTCGCGGTCATCGCGGCGAGGATGATGGCGAGGTGCTGGTGGCCGCCGAGCGCCTTGTACGCCTCCTCGGGGCCGTACGCCGATGACGACAATCCGTCCGCGCCGAGACCGACCCACGCGAGGAAGGCGACGAGCGACGTGTGGCGAAAGATCTCGGGATCGCTGACGTTCCGCGCTTTTCCGATGACGATACGGCGGAGCTTCCGGATCCCGCTCTGGGTCTGGTCGATATCTTTGTCGCTCAAGCGTTTCTACATTTCGATCTGCGCACCGAGCTCGATCACCTGGTTTGTCGGAAGGCCGAACCACTGGGTCGCACTGGACGCATTGCGAATCATCCACGAGAAGAGCTTTTCGCGCCACAGCGCCATGCCGGGGCGGCGGGTGGCGATGAGCGTCTCGCGGCCGAGGAAGAAGCTCATGCCGGCGAGGTCGATGGGGAGAGGAGCGTCTTTCATCGACGTCAGGAGGGCAGGAATGTTGGTCTCCTCCATGAAACCGAAGCGGACCTGCAGCCGGTAAATGCCGTAGCCGAGGTCCTGCCACTGGTGCCGCTCCTGGTCGCCCAGGTGCGACGTCTCCTCGTAGGTGACCGTGAGGAGGATGACGTTCTCGTGGAGGACTTTGTTGTGCTTGATGTTGTGGAGGAGCGTGGTCGGCACCCCCTCCGGATAGCGTGAGAGGAAGATCGCGGTGCCGCGGACACGGGGCAGCTTCCCGCGCGCCGCCTCCTTCAGCAGCATCTCGATCGGGATGACCCCCTCGGCGAGCCGTGCGCCGAGGATCTCGCGCCCGCGCCGCCACGTCGCGAGCAGCGTGAAGACGAAGATGCCGACGGCGAGAGGGAACCAGCCGCCTTCCATCACTTTGACGATGTTCGCGCCGAAGAACGAGAGGTCGATGATCAGCAGCGGAATCGACAGCGCCAGCACGGCGGGAAGGCTCCAACGCCAGCGTTCGCGTTCGACGACGGCGAGGAGCGCGGTGGTGATCCCCATCGTGGCAGTGACGGCAACGCCGTACGCCGCCGCGAGCGCGCTGGAGCTACGGAAGGCGAGGACCAGCCCGATCGCGCAGACCATCAGGGCCCAGTTGACCGAGGCGATGTAGATCTGGCCGATCTCGCGCGCCGAGGTGTGGCGGATGTCGAGCCGCGGCGCGTAGCCGAGCTGCACCGCCTGACGCGTCAGAGAGAACGCGCCGGAGATCACCGCCTGCGACGCGATGATCGTGGCGAGCGTCGCGAGGACGACGAGCGGGAGACGCGCCCAGGCCGGCGCCATGTGGAAGAACGGATGCTCGGCGGCGGAGGGGTCGTGCAGCAGCAGCGCTCCCTGGCCGAGGTAGTTCAGCACGAGGCACGGGAAGACGAGGACGAACCAGGCGATGCGGATCGGGCGCGCGCCGAAGTGGCCCATGTCGGCGTACAGCGCCTCGCCGCCGGTGACGCAGAGGAAGACGGCGCCGAGGACGAGGAACCCGTGGAGGCGGTTGCGCGCGAAGAAGGCGAATGCGTGCACCGGATTGATCGCCACGAGTACGTGCGGCTCCTGCACGATCTGCATGACGCCGAGGATCGCGATGAGCGCGAACCAGACGAGCATGACCGGTCCGAACATGGCGCCGACGCGTGCCGTCCCGGCGCGCTGCAGGAGGAAGAGGATGATGAGAACGACAATCGTGACCGGCACGATGTACGGACCGAAGAGCGGCGTGGCGACGTCGATCCCTTCGATGGCGCTGAGCACGGAGATGGCGGGAGTGATCATGCCGTCGCCGTAGAGCAGCGCGGCGCCGAAGAGGCCGAGGGCGACGAGGAACAGGCGCGCCTGTGAGGAGCGGTCGCCGCGCGCGCGGACGAGCGACATGAGCGCCAGGATGCCGCCCTCGCCGCGGTTGTCGGCGCGCATGACGAAGACGAGGTACTTGAACGAGATGACGATCGTCAGCGACCAGAAGATCAGCGAGAGGATGCCGATGACGTTGTCCGGAGTCGGCCGCACGCCGTGGTGCGGATGGAAGCACTCGCGAAGCGCGTAGAGCGGGCTCGTGCCGATGTCGCCGTACACGACGCCCAGCGCGCCCATGGAAAGGACGAGGAGGTACCTCCGCGACGTGTGCTCTCCGGGGCGGGTCATCAATGCAGAGTCAGTGCACGCTCGAAGGCACCGGCGTCGTCGGGCAGGATGGCGACCGCGTCGATGGTCCGCTTGATGCCGGCGAGGCTCTCGGCGACGACCGGCTCCCGGAGGCGAATGAGGTATTTCGGCTCGTCGAGAAGGGCGAGTTTGGCGGTTCCTTTCCGTTTCCACTGCGCCTCGTTCGTGATCGTCTCGACCGAGGCGATGTTGTCGCGGGCGATCGTGACGTTGAGGCGCATGCCGTGGCGGAGCTCGATCTCGTGTTCGCGGACGAGCGTCGGCCGGAGCCGCAGTGCATGGTAGTCGCCGATCAGCCAGAGGGCGCCGTAGACGTCGAGCGCCGTGAAGATCCACGCCCACTTCACGCTCCACTGCTGGACGAAGAGATGCAGCCCGATCGACTCGAACGCGATGAGGACGATGAAGCAGACGACAATCGTTCCCCAGCCACTCCGTTTGTGCGTCGTGATCGCGATGGCGTCGGAGGGAACCTTTGGCTCGGCGCGCCAGGAGAAGAGGCCGTAATAGAGGATCGCGATTTCCGTGGTGACGATGCCGCCGGCGATGCGTTCCCGGACGCCGCCGGGTCGGCGGCGCCACACAGAGGCGACGAGCAGGCCGATCGTGAGTACTTCGAGCGGTACGGCGACCCAGCGGAGCTGGTGCAGGAACGTCTGATCGCTCCGCGGGAGAATCAGCGCCGCGGCGGCGGTGCAGAGGACGAAGACCGGCGCGAGCGTGACCGCCCGGGAATGCCCGGTCCGCACGAGAAAGAACCAGTAGACGAGCGGGATCGTGATGGTGAGGTCGAAGGTGACGCCCCACGCCGCGACGTCGCTGTTGCGCGCGAACAACGCCGACCGGACGATCGCGATCTCGACGATGGCGATGGATAGGGCGACGAGTGTGAAGAGCGCCGCGGGGCTGCGCAGCGCACGGGTCTTGGTCATCGTCAATAGTCTACTGCCGTGGGGCGGGGTATCTCGACCGTCATGGGGCGGATGAAGTCTTTCACGATGCGGCCGATCTCGGAGGCGGGGACGGGGTGGCTGAACAGGTATCCCTGCATCTGGTCGCACGCGTAGTGCCGCAAAAACGCGTACTGCCCCTCGGTCTCGACCCCCTCGGCCACGACGTTCAGCCGCAGCGTGTGCGCCAGGTTGATGACGTACGACACCAGCGCGGCGGCGGTCTCGTCGTCGGTGACGTCGCGGAGGAACGCCTTGTCGATCTTGATCGTGTCGATGGGGAATTGCTTGAGATAGATGAGCGACGACTGCCCGGTGCCGAAGTCGTCGATCGCGATCGTGACGCCCATCTCGCGGATGTCGCCGAGGAGCCGCATCGTCCGGTCGACGTTGAGCATCGCGGCGGTCTCGGTGATCTCGATCTGGAGGATGTGCGGGTCGATCTCCTGCGAGCGGATGGCGTCGCGCAGGACGCCGATGAACTCCGCCTGCTGCAACTGGTGCGGGGAGATGTTGAAGGAGACGCGGAGGTCGCCGAGGCCCTCGTCGCGCCAGCGGCGGGTCTGCGCGGCGGCGGTGCGGATCACCCAGTCGCCGATCGGGAGGATGAGTCCCGTCTCTTCGGCGAGGCTGATGAACTCACCCGGCGCGATGACGCCGCGCTGCGGATCGTTCCACCGCAGGAGCGCCTCGACGGAGACGATGCAGCGGCGGATCCGGTCGTAGATCGGCTGGTAATAGAGCTCCAGCTCCCCGCGCTCCAGCGCCTGGTGGAGGTGCTGCTCGATGGAGAGCCGGTGCACGTACCGCTCGTTCATGCTCGGCGTGAAGAGCTGCGCCTGATTGCGGTTGAGCTCCTTCGCGCGGTACATGGCGGCGTCGGCGCACTTCACGAGCATCTCGAAGTCGGCGCCGTCGGAGGGGTAGATGCTGATGCCGATCGACGCCGTCACATAGAGGTCGTGGTCGTCGATGCGGAACGGCTGCGCCAGGGTGTCGAGGAGCTTCCGCGCGATCGCGGCGACGCCGTTGCTGTCGCTCGAATCGTTGATGAGGATCGCGAACTCGTCGCCGCCGATGCGCGAGATCGTGTCGGAGGCGCGCAGCGCTTTCTGCAGCCGCGAGGCGACGGCGGCGAGCAGCGCGTCGCCGAACGAGTGGCCGAGGCCGTCGTTGACGAGTTTGAAGTGGTCGAGGTCGAGGTACATGATCGCGAGGCCGCGGTGGTTGCGGTGCGCCTGCGCCAGTCCGTTGACGACCCGGTCGCGGAAAAGGACGCGGTTGGGGAGGCCCGTGAGCGCGTCGTAGTGCGCGCGGTACTCGAGCTGCTTCTCGGTCATCCGGCGCTGCGTGACGTCGCGGTAGTTGAGGACGATCGCGGTCACGCTCGGCTCGTGCAGGAGGTTCTGCGCGAAGCCTTCGAGCCAGACCCACGTCCCGTTCTTGTGGCGGAAGCGGAGCTCGCCGTGCGCTTCTTTGGTGGCCGTCGCGGCGAGCGATTCGAAGAGCCGCTGCGCCGCGGCACGCTCGCGCGGATGGACGAAGTCGAGCATCGACTGCCCGACGAGATCGGACTCTTGGTACCCCAGGATGTTCGCAGTGGAGGAGGCGGCGAAGGAGAAGCGGAGCTCCGCGTCGAGGAGCGCGACGCCGCTCCAGCTCTTTTCGAAGATGGTGCGGAAGCGGCGTTCGCGCTGTTCGAGCTCGTGCTGCGAGCGCTTCCGTTCCGAGATGTCGCGGATGAAGGCGGTGAAGAGCTGTTCGGTGCCTGATCCGACCTGCTCGATGGTCATCTCGATCGGGAACGGATGGCCGTTCGCGCCGCGTGCGATCGTCTCGATGCGGCGGCGCACCG